>JAADIV010000194.1 GCA_013151175.1 Deltaproteobacteria bacterium
GCTGATTGGCGGCCATGCGGCGGCCCACCCCCCCAGCGGTGATAATCGCGGCGTTGGTCATGGGGTTGCTTGTCGTGTTTCTGTGGCTAAGCCCAATGCGGGGAAAGTACACGGGCCGAAATTAACTTCTAAGATAATGTAACCATTCAGCGTGGGCAATAAATTACCCTAAACTCAGAAACGTAAGCGTTCAGATGTGCTCCAGGTTCGTCCGTTTTGGCTACCGATGCGTACACCCCGTACGTGAGGTGGACAAAACGGACGAACCTGGGGTGCAGCTTAATGGTTACAAGATAATAATAAAAAAAGGAGTGGGCTATAAGCCGGATTCTGTATTCGCCTGCGGCGAACCATGATCATTTATCTGGGACAACAGTCACCTGCCGCCTCTAGCAATCTACCCGAAAACATCGGGCGGGCCGCCCTCAATCGTTTCCCTATTTGATCTTGCTCCAGGTGGGGTTTACCATGCCTTGTCTGTCACCAGACAAGCGGTGAGCTCTTACCTCGCCATTTCACCCTTACCACGAACGAGCCGTGGCGGTATATTTTCTGTGGCACTTTCCTTAGGGTCACCCCCAGTTCGTGTTACGAACCACCCTGCCCTGCGGAGTCCGGACTTTCCTCTGGCCTTGCGGTCAGCGATCATGCGCCCACTCCTTAAAACTTATTCTTCCCCAGAGACCTCTGCCTTGTGATACATCATGCGGTTGCAGGTGGGGCAGGAAAGGATGGAGTCTTCCCTGAGCAACTCGTTGAACATCTGGGGCGGAATGTTCATATTACAGCCCTGGCAGACTCCATTTGTAACGCCGGCAACTGCCAGGCCATTGCGCCGTTCTTTCAGGGTCTCATAGCGTTTCAGGAATCTTTCATTTACCTTTTTTGCCTGACTGTTACGGGCCTTGATTATTTTTTTCTTCTTGTTCTCCAACTTGGTGGCGGCAGCCTTTATTGTCTTGCTTTCGGCGGCTAATTTTTTCTCGTCATCATCACATTTTTGGGTAATCTCGACGATCCTGCTCTGCATAGATTCAAGTTGCTCAGTTAAAATCAACAGCTCGTCCTCGTTATGCTTCGTGGACGTTTTGGTGTCTTCAATTTCTTTCAGGATACTCTGATATTCCCGATTGGTCTGAATGTTCATGAGCTTGACCTGCCGATCCTTTATTCTCTCCAGTTCATCCGCGATGATTGTTTCTAGCTCCCGGCATCTTTTCTCGCCTACTTCTAACTGCTCCTGGTAACCATTAACGGAATCTCTGTCTGCCGCAATATCTCGCTGCTTCTCATCAATCCCGGCAAGTTCATTGACCATTTTTGCATCAATTTTATAAACTTCAAGATCAATTGTCTGTAATTCTATAAGATTTTGAATGTCCTCTTTCAATGTAGCTACCTCAGATTATGTTATAATTATTATAAAACTTACCTGCTTAGCGGGTAAAATAGTGTAAACGGATTCTGCTGCCGTGTAGACGCTGCAAGAGGGATATCTATCTCTCGTCCGGCCAGTTTTTGGCCCAAAATTTTTGTCAATTCGGCAATCACCACATTTTCGGTACCGAAATGGCCGGCGTCAACAACGCAAAATCCGGCCTCTTCAGCCCAACGGGCGGTATTATGTTTCACCTCACCGGTAATATAAACCTGGACACCAGCCTTTTGGGCCACAGGCGCGAATTCGGAGCCGCTGCCACCGCAAACGGCAACACGCTCAATGCTTGCCGGAATAGGACCACTTATATTGACGGCCGGCAGGTCAAGCTTTTGGCAAATGTTGGTAAAAAAGCTCTCCGCCCCCAGGGCTTTGGGAAGTCTGCCGATCAGGCCAAGGCCAATGGCGGGCGGCGGCAATGTTGCCGGCACAAGAGCCGTGACACCAACAAGACCGAGTTTCGCCGCCAGAGCCGTATTTACACCGCCGGCGACTATATCAAGGTTGGTATGACAAGCGACAACGGCAATATTGTCTTTGATGGCTTGGACGATAAAGGCTGCATCCGGCTCGCCGGCTTGAATATTTTTTAGGGGGTGAAAAATGGCAGGGTGGTGAGTGATAATAAGGTTGGCGCCAATATCCCTCGCCTCGGCAAGTAAGGCTGTGGCAGGGTCAAGCCCGGTAAGGATGCCGCTGATCTCCTGGTCGGGATCACCGAGCATCAGTCCGACATTATCCCAATCCTCCGCCCATGCAAACGGCGCAATGTCGTTAAGGATGTTAATGATTGTCTGCAGCGTAATTGGGGGAAGTATCATTTCCTGGCTGAAAAATTTATAAAAAAAGGCGTAACCTGGTCTGGTTACACCTCTTTACTGATAGACCCACTGATAATGGCCTGAAATATATTCTTTTGCTTAGGGCAATATCTCTTGAATTCACCGTTGCCGCTCTCGTCTTAATGTCTTGCTGTTAAAGTGGTGGGCCCACCTGGACTCGAACCAGGGACCTACCGGTTATGAGCCGGTGGCTCTAGCCAACTGAGCTATAGGCCCGATCGCATATGAACAGATAAACGAGTCCAAAGGGAGACTCTAAGGTCATGCAGCCATCATAAGAAATCCCGTCACTATGATTTAATCAGTATGTATTGTCAAGAAGTTTTTTAGCGCCTCCCATCTCCTGTTTCAGCAGACAGCATGAAATCCGGTGATTTGGGCTGCCGTCCTTTTTGTACCGCAGATTGTCAGGCTGCAGAAGTTTATTCATCACGCAGCCTTCCGCGATATGCAGGGTGAAGAATTTTTTTTCAGTCAGACCAGAATTTTCCCGCAGGGTGTTACCCTCAATATTATAGGCATGAATGGGGAAATCCTCGCAAAGAGGGCAGGCATATACCCGACCGTTGGGAAAGATGAAGAAATTTTCCGCATATTCTCCGGCGCAGACGAAGGGTTCACCCGGCTCAAGAAAGACCTTGGGATAGATGACGTGCAGACCGAGTTCAGCCGCCTGTTTCGCGATAGGGGGAACTGTCTTGAGCCAGGCCTCCGGAGTGATTTGCATTTCATTGGCCTGAGATATAGCGGAATTACCACGCAGCCCAATGATCTGGATAAAAAAGTGTTTGACGCCAAGCCCTTTCACCAACTCCGGCATCTTATGAAGATGAGAAATATTTTTGGCGCTTACCGTGTAAATCAGGCTAGTTTCAAAATTCTTGTCCACGGCCCTGTGGATATTTTTTGTGCATACATCAAAGACACCGCGGCCCCGTAGCGGATCATTTACCTCCGGAGCCGGGCCGTCCAGGCTGAAGCTCAATACCGCGTCCTGCGGAGTGAGCCGATTCAACAGATCGTGGTGCAAAAAGCCGTTGGTATCGATAGTTATGCTCTGGTAGCCTAGTTCCCTGGCAGTTTGGACGGCAAAGGGCAGGTCGGGGTGCAGGGTCGGTTCACCGCCCAGAAAGATGAGATTGCTCAACTTGGCCGGGTCATAAAATAATTTGAGCCAGTTGGCAATGGTCTCTCTAGTCAACGTGTTTGTGCCATGCTGCGCCCTATTTATGTAACAATGGCGGCATGAGAGATTACAGGACGTGAGGATATGAAAAAAGATATTCCGTTCCTCGGCCTGGAAAGCCAGAGTTTTGGGCTTTAGCCCTCTGCCCCTCATCCACGCTGCTGGGCAAACAGCTTGTATTTCATGTCCTCGATCATGATGTGCTGCACAAGCCAATTCCGCACCATCTTTATGATTTTTGTATTTAAAACAGTATGACCGTCTTCAGCATCACGGTAACATTGGTAAATCTGGGTGTCAAAATCTTTGTGAAGCCGCCGGTGAGCCACCAAATCCGGGTATCCTATGTTGGCCATGTATTTTTCTTCAAAAGCAAAATGCACTTTGGCGTAGTCTAGCATATCCTGTAATGATTGCGTGGTCATGGCTCGGTAGTCGGTCAAATCGTCATTCAGCATCGCGTCATGCAAATCATTGAATATGCCGATCCATTTTTTATGCTGCCGATCAATTTCATCATTACCGACACCGAAAGAGTCGTTCCAGTCTATTTTTGGCATTTTCTATCTCCGACTGCGGGTTTTGGTTAATTATCCAGATAACGTGTATTCGGCCAGTATGGTGTCACGCAGGTAATCGGGACGGGCCTCAAAAAAACGTTTAAAAAGGGCCAGGCTCTCAGCCCTCATAACAGCAGAAGTAATTGACACCTGTATGTTTTTATACAGGGGTTTAAGTTGATGCAGCGGCAGATTAGTACCACCGCCCATGACATCTTCATAGGCATAGACAAAATGGCGGATGCCATTGACCAACATGGCGCTGTAGCACATGAGACACGGCTCCATGCTCGAATAAACAATTACCTGCTCCGGCGCAATCTCCGGGCGTTCAGCCAACAGGTTACGGAGGGCAATGATTTCGGCATGATCGGTTTCATTTGCCGGCCGGCTTCTGCTCTGCTGACTGTGCCGCCGCCGGCCGCGGGCGACAATTTCGCCATCAAGGCAGATCACGCAGCCAACGGGGAAATCTCCCTGAGCCAGGGCAGACTCAGCTTCCGTCAGAGCCGCCCGCATCTGTTTTTCATCGTTTACCATGATTTAATAAAGAATAGCTTGCGATTGCAGGCAAGACAACGTATTTTTACAAAAAAATTATTTTGACGTGCTAGGCGTATGAATATTCGTGAAAAAGCAGAACAAAGAGAAAACGAGTTGCTTTCTCCCTTTGGCTGTCGCAGTGAGGACTCCAGGGGCCGGGTGCGACAGGAGAGGGACTGCCCTTTAAGAACAGCCTTTCAGCGTGACAGGGATCGGATTGTCTATTCCAAAGCCTTTCGCCGCCTGAAGCACAAGACCCAGGTGTTTCTGGCTCCCACGGGAGATCACTATCGTACCAGATTGACCCATACCCTGGAGGTGTCTGAAATTGGCAGAACGCTAGCGCATGGCCTTGATATCAATGAGGATCTGGTTGAGGCTATTGCCTTGGGTCACGATTTGGGGCATACCCCCTTTGGGCACGCCGGGGAGACGGTGTTGAACGAGTTGGTGCCAGGCGGTTTCTCCCATTATAAGCAAAGTCTCAGAGTGGTTGATGTTCTGGAAAATGATGGTATGGGACTTAACTTAAGCTACGAAGTAAGGGACGGTATTGCCAAACATTCCAAGGGATATGGCGAGGTTATTCCCGCCAATAACCATGATATGCCCGAAACAGCGGAAGGCTGTGTGGTGAGGTTTGCCGATATCATTGCCTATTTGAGTCATGATCTGGATGACGCCCTCAGAAGCGGGATCATCCGCCGGAGCGATATTCCCGTTCAGTGCCGCCGGGTTCTGGGAGATACGCATTCAAGGCGCAATATGGCGATGATTCAGGGGGTTCTTGATGGTACCGGGCCAGAAAATGGCCGTCTGATCTTTGGTGTTGACCCCGAAATTGGCAAGACCATGCAGCTCCTGCGGACGTTTTTATTTCACAATGTTTATCGTTCGGAACGGGTACATACCGAGTTTGTTAAGGCGACAAAGATGCTACGAGAATTATTCGCCTATTTCATTGAGAACAAAGAATTTTTTGAAGATGAGATCGGCGGTTTTGCCACCAGTATCTCCCATGTCAGGCGGGTGTGCGATTATATTGCCAGTATGACGGATCGTTTCGCCCAAAATATGTATTATCGTATCTTTATCCCCCAGGAACTTTCCTGAGTCCTTGCCCCCCCAAAAAAAGTTTAGCGGAGAACACTAATGTCAGATAAGGTTAATTTTATTGCCTATGAAGAGGCGGTGAAACTGGTTGCCAATGTGGTGGAAGAAGAGCATGTTTACGAAACAAATCGAAGAATACTAACCGTTTATGGGCATGATGGCCAGGAGCTTTGTTGGTTTGATGCCGAGGAGGTTGTCTCCGAGGTTGGCGGCCAACCCACAAAACATGACTTCGAGCAGGAACGGGACGAGATTAAAGAGGCGGCAGTGAAGTATATTATGCACCGCATCCCGGATTGGTGTCTTACAGAGTAATGGCCAGGTTCTCTACGCCTGGCGGCATGGCAGATGTCTGATCGTGGCCCAGGCAATAGCCGCCGTCCAGACGGATGGCGGCGCCGGTCATAAAAGTGGCGTCTTTGACCAAGAAGAGAACGGCCCTGGTTACCTCCTGCCGCCTGCCGGTTCTTTGCAGCAGGGTATGGCTGATAATTTCCTGGCGGGCTTCTTCGGTAAGCAAGTCCCAACCCCTGGTACCCTGAGCGTGTCTGCTTTCTATAAAACCAAGCATCAACTCGTTAACCCGTACCGGGGCTGCCTGCCTGGCCCAGGTTTCCGTAAATGACGATACGGCCCGATTAGCGGCGGCATAGGCCTCGTTAAATATCATCCCGGCAGGCCCGGCCCGCCCGGGTTCACCGGCGATAGATGAGATGTTGACCACCGCAGCCTGTTTGGACTTTTTTAGGAGAGGCATAGCCTCTTGGAATACCCACCATTTGGCCTTGAGGGTGGTATCCATCTCCAGATCCCATTGTTCCGGGGTATAAGACCCGTGGACAATGGGCATACCGCCTCTTTCAATATTATTTATCAGGATGTCCAGGCGGCCGTAGTCATTATCTATCTGCCGGCACAGCTCTTTAATTTGGTTGGGGTCGCGGAGGTCAGTCTTGACGACCAGATGATGGCCAGGCAGAGCTTGAAATTGTTGGATGGTTTCCCGGCAGGCCTGCGGCCAGTCGTAATAGGGCAGAATGACATTGGCGCCATCCCCGGCAAAGGTAAGGGCAATGTCCCTGCCGATTCCTCTGGTGGCGCCAAGAACCAGGGCATTCAGGCCAGCTAAAGACTTAACACACATACAAGCTTCTCTTAGATCGCTGTAACTATTCAGCAGCACCCCATCTTAGCCCATTTAGGCCTTCTCGAATACCAAAGTATGCTTCGAAGTCCTAAAATGAACTAACCTGGGGTGCTGCTGAACAGTTACGCTCTGGGGTTATCGTTACTTTTAGGCATCACGCTGAATAGTTACAGATCGCTTATCCTTCATTATTTTTCAGGATGAGTTTTAGTCCGGGATGAATGAGGTTATTTTTTAGATTATTCCAACGCTTTATGTTATCGGTATTGGTGTTGAATTTTTGAGCGATCGTCCATAGACTGTCACCACCCTGCACATTATAATAGCGAATGCTGTTATTCCCGGCACCAGTTAGATGAATTACCAGTTTCTGGCCGGCCCTGATTTTGTTGATGCTGTGCAGGCCGTTCCAGGACGCAATCATATGAGATTGCGTGTGGTAATGCTCGGCAATTGTCGAGACTGTTTCCCCCGCTCGAACTCTGTGGATAATGATATTGGGATCCCTGCCGGCATGCACCAGACGTTGACGCTGGGCATATTCTCTCCGGCTGAGCAGGGTGTATTTCGTCTCTCGATAGGGAATCCGCAGATGCCGCCCCGGAGTTAGTTTGGCCTTGTGCAGGTTATTGGCTTTTAGCAGGGTTGTCAGGCTGATCCGATATTGGCGGCATATCTTGCCGACGGTGTCGTGGCGGCGGATAACATGGATTTTAAAATGTGTCGAGGTCGCGGCCACAACTCTGGGAAGATTGGCGGCCAATATCTTTTTTTTGCCAAGCGGCACTTTTACTTCGCTATCCATTGAGGGCGGGGTTATGGCCCGCCGCAGGTGCTGATTCAGGCGGCGGATTGTCTTAAAATCTGAGCCACAAGCCAGGGCAATGGCATGGAGAGAGGTCCATGGCGGCACCTCAACGGTATCATAACTCAGCGGCCGATCATATTGCAGATTACGGAAACCGTATTTCTCCGGATTGGTGGCGATTATTATGGCGGCGGTGAGTTTGGGTACATAACGTTTGGTTTCGACAGTTAAATAGCTGTGCCGGGCGATCTCCCAAAAATCATGGGTCTTGTACATCCTGACGGCCCTTGCTATCTTGCCCTCACCAGCATTGTAGGCCGCCACAGCCAAGGGCCATGACTTAAATTGACCGTACAGATCCGCAAGATAGCGGCAGGCAGCCTGGGTGGATTTGAGAGGGTCACGGCGGTCATCCTCATAATGATTGACCGTTAGTCCATAATTTAATGCCGTGGAACGGATGAACTGCCAGGGGCCCACAGCCCTGGCCCTTGAATAAGCGGTAAGGCTGTAGCCGCTCTCAATCATCGGCAGATATGCCAGATCTTCTGGAAGCCCCGAGGCCCGCAATTGGCTTTTGATCATGGGCAGGTAACGTCCTGACCTCACCAACCAACGCCTGAATGATGCAGAATTTTTATGTTGGAAAAAATTAATATAATATCTTACTTGGCGGTTGATGGTTACCGGGAAATCATATAATTTTTTTGTCTTGGGCGGCGGTGACGCGGCATTTTCATCCCAAGGGCCAAGGGTATCCAGATCCTTCACTTCCTGTGCGGCGGTCTGCTCCGGCTCAGGCGGAGTTTCGTCATCCACTTGTGCCTGAGATTGAACCTCCGGCACGGCGATTGTCCTAGTTATCTTGGTTACAGGACGAGAGAGGGAGCCGCTAGCTGTCTGCTGATACGCCGCGCAGGAGCATAAAAGCGGAATGGCGCAGACAGCAGTTATCAGTGTCCGGCAATAAAATTTAGGATGCGGCATAAAGAATGGTGTGGCAAAGTTAAATAAGATGACATATATAATGTTTTTGGGGACTTGATAAGCAAAGCTCATACCTTTTCTACATGACAAATGAGACTATAGCAATTAAAAACATCCAAAATGTAGTTAAAAATGACTAGCGCTAGCGGGCGAAATAAGTGCTTTGCCAGTAAATACAATAGCTACAATGTGGCCTTTTGAAATTTTTCAGAGCCTTAGCCGCCTGCTTCTTGTAACAAAAATTCACCACTAAGGCATTAATTTATCGTAATTCTTACCAAATGCACAAAAAAATTTTCCATATTCTCCTAATTCTCACGGTTATAGCAGCTCTCGGCACCGGGATATTGCTCTACTGGTTCATCGCGGTACAGCCAGGAAAAGCAATTGAACCCAATAATTTGCAGAAGGTACTGGCCGTTGAATCGCCGGTATTTTATCACGACGGCCGGCTTAAGATCGGGGTATTCTTCCGGAATGACCACCGGCAATATCTTACTTACGCGCATATCCCGCCGAATTTCGTTAAGGCCATAGTCGCGGCGGAAGATCATAATTTTTTCAACCATCACGGCGTGGATTTTTTGGGCATCGCCCGCGCCCTGCTCGCTGATATTATGGCTGGCCGGGTGGTTCAGGGCGGCAGCACGCTTACCCAACAGGCGGCCAAGAACCTGTTTAAACGCCATGGCCGTTCCATTGCGGCAAAACTGAGGGAACTGTTGTACGCCTGGCGGCTTGAGTACCATTATTCAAAGGAAAAGATCTTAGAGTTTTATGCCAATCAATTTTATGTAAGCGGCAATGGCCGCGGGCTTGGCGTGGCATCGAAATATTATTTCGATAAAGAGGCCGCCAAGCTCACTGTATTAGAGAGTGCCTTTATTGCCGGCAGTGTTAAACGGCCGAATTATTATAATCCCTTTATAAAACATGATGAAAAAGCTGCCCTGCAAGCCAGAAAGAGAGCCCGCATCCGGACAGGATATGTCCTGCGGCAAATGTATAATTTAAAGATGATAAGCCGAGCCGAATTTCAGCGCGATTTCGGCCGGGATATTCCCTTTAAAAAAGGGCGGATGTCTTATGCCTCAAATACAGTTATGGATCTGGTGCGGGATGCCCTGGCAGAACCGGAGGTGGAGGAGGCCATGATGAGTCATGGCATTGATAATGTCGCTACCTCCGGTATTCGGATTTTTACCTCGATAGACAGGAAATTACAGAATTTTTCTCTCAGCGCTCTGCGGCATGAGTTGTCCATCTTGTCTGTCCGTCTGGAGGGCTACGATTTTAAAGAGCTGCGGCAGTCTTATCCAAAATTGGCGGATAAGTACAGAGGGAAGGCCCTGGTGCCAGGGGCCTTTATATTCGGCCATATTGTGGGGATAGACCGCCGAAAAATGACGGTTAGGGTTTCCCTGACCGCAGCCGGTCAAACGGCGCCGCAACCGACCGCAATTATCGATAAGCAGGGGCTGAAGGACGTGATTAACGCGGAGGTTAAATACCAAAAACAGCGCTGGTCCGAGGCCGCCGCTGCCGATTACAGAAATTTTTTGGCTAATTTCCGGCTTGGTGATTTGGTTTATGTCAGGGTAGATGATGCGGATAAGACAACCGGGGCACACCTGAGCCTTGAAAAATACCCCGATGTCCAGGGCGGCGTGCTGAGTCTGCGGAACGGTAAAATTGATGCAATGATCGGCGGCGTGGAGAACCGCTTTTTTAACCGGGCCATTGATGCCAAGCGTTTGGTTGGCTCTGTAGCCAAACCAATAGTTTACACGGCGGCCATTCAACTAGGTTGGAATACCGCAGATCTTTTGAATAATCAACGTGATGCCTTTGTCTATCAAAAACAGGTCTATATTCCCAGACCCGACCATGCCAGCCCCTATAAATGGGTGTCAATGAACTGGGCCGGCACCAAATCGGAGAACATCGCCTCGGTATGGCTACTTTACCATCTCTGTGACCGCCTGTCGCCCAGGCAATTCAAAGAGTTGCTAGTCAAGGTAGGCCTGGCCCGTCATGATGGTGAATCATATCAGCAGTACCGGGCGAGAATCAGGGATAAAGCGGGGATATTGATTGATAACATCAGCCTGAAACGGCAGGCTTTCAGCCGGGCCGTGGCTGATCTGGAGCCAGATTTACTCTTTGCCGGTAAGAATGAAGACTATGGAATTATTCAGCATTTGCATTATCAGTTGAACGAGGTGGTTCCAGACGAAAAAAAAGACGCTGAATCAGAGATTCGCCGGGGTATATTACAACGAACCTTTGTTAAACAAAAAAACTTGTATGACAAATTGCAGAGACTGCGCCGCCTGATTGAGACTGCCGGGGCAGCGGGCTGGCTTAACCCTGACGATTTGGCGAAGATTACCTCTGCTGCCGACCTTTACCGTGATAATGCCGGTCATTATGACCTTGCCGTTCAGGCTCCGGGGCCGAATTTTCGGCGTCTGACCGGCAGGCAGATCATCCAGGGCTGGCGGTTGGCCGAGGATAAAGGGCAGTTTTGGGGTAATATCAGGCTTGGCGGCTTGTTGACGGCAAAAACCTGCGGCCAGGTAGCGGCCTCACTTGCCAGGGAATACAACACCCTTAAGGCCCTACCTGCCTATGGCCCAAATGTTTTATATCAAACGAGGGATTTTAGGATTCTGGCCGGCTTGAAATATTTAATCGCCCTATGCCGGGAAATGGGGATAAAAAGCAATTTACAGCCGGTTCTTTCTTTTCCGTTGGGTTCCAATGTGATAAGCTTGCTAGAGGCCGCCAGGGCCTACGAAACTATTGTAACCGGCAATAGCGTCAGAATAGGCCGGCTAGGTTCCGGCGAGTCGTTAAGGATAATTGACCGCATCGAGAACCGTGATGGAGAGGTAATTTATCAACCCCATCAGTTACTTAAAAGGGTAATTGATCCCAAAACCTCGTTGGCAGTAGGTGATATTATGCGCCATGTTGTGAAATATGGCACCGGTCGTTGGGCTTACAGCCATGTCAGGTTACACAGTGCCGATCCGGCTCGTAATAAAACATTCGGAGAGCTTGATCTCCGGGTACCGTTGCTTGGTAAAACCGGAACTGCCAACCAGTTTCGGAATTCGACCTTTGTGGGGTATGTGCCGAGTCTTGGTAAAAATCATCAGGAGATGATCCCCCGCGATGGATACACGCTGGCGGTCTATGTCGGTTTTGATAATAACGCCCCCATGGTGCGTTCCTCAACTCATATAACCGGCTCTCAGGGGGCTTTGCGTATCTGGACTAATTTGGCTGATTCACTGCTGACCTCTATTGCCAATCAGTTTGATTTGGGCCGGCTATTTTTTGCCAAGGTTACGGAAATCCCCTTGGCCTATCCTGACCTTGGCCAGATTAAAATTGCCGCAGCAGCGGGGGACAGAGTGGTGCGAAATGTGGATGACGACCCTTTGGCTTATGGGGATGATGTCGACCGGGGGAAAATCATGCTAGGGCCGGCGTTTATGACTTTTGGCCGCAAAACAGCCAATGGCCGGATCCATTTGACCAGATATTTCAAACCATTTTGGCGGAGTACCGATAATGCGGCAACTAACTGAACCTGCACCGAGAAAATTGCTAGCGTTAGTCCCCACCGGCGTAAGTTGGTTGGGATTCACCGTCTGGTTGCTGTTAATGAATGGCTGCGCTGTGGTGCCGCAATTCATCGTTGGCCCCAAGCCGCCGGTGGCTCCCGGACGGACTGTTGCAAAAGTCCCCGGACACCCGGCGCCAATCCCCGTCAAAGCTGTGGCGCAGCCTAAAGCATCGCCCGCGCCCCTTGCGGATATATTGAACCGGGCGCCGACAAACCTTGAACTATCCGGAAAGGGCCACCCTCGGCCGGTAACGAAAGTCGATACTGGTTTCATTGTTCGGCGGCTAGCTCTTTACAGGCAAAAGCTCGCGGCCTGGAATCAATTGGCCGGTGATTTGGTCACCCTTGATATGGGTGGGGCCTGGCCGGCCGGTTGGTATGGCTGTGTACAAAATCTGGAGATGGTATTTGCCGGATACCGCCGTTTGCGGCCAGATGAAATAGCCAATGGCGCTAGCGCGGCAGCGGCCCTGACGGCCTATCAGCGGGATATTGAATATTTGGCAGGCGGCTGCGATGATATTATGGCGGCCAGCCAGGGGCGGCTCTCTAAAAATTTAGCCAATGCCAGGGGCGTTATTGCCAATCAGGCCATAGCGTTGGTTCGACAATACCTGGCCCAGGATAAAAATCTACAGGCCGGTCAAGCCTATGAACACTTCATTAAACTTTACGGCGTCGGCGCCGCAACTAATGAATTGAAGGCTTTGTACAGCAAGGCCTTAAGGCGTCAAGGCAGGTTGACGGCGGCATTGGCGCCTCTAGCTGATATTTGGACTGAAAACACCTCGCTATATAGCAAAGAGCCGGTTGCACTTGAAAATTTAGGCATTACTTACGCCGATTTGCTATTGGTCAATGGTAAACCGGAAGCGGCCCGTAAAGTTTACGAAAAGATTGCCCAAGACTTGAGTAGCAGCAGTGCCCGCGAGCGTTGGGTAAATAATCAGCTGCGTATTCTGGACAGCGGGGAAGAGCCAAGCCTATTGACCGCCTATACCGGGGTTCTGCAAGCATATTATCGTTTTAACAGCCGTAATATTTCCGATAATTTTACCGCCAAACTGGCTAAAATAAATAAGTTTGGCACAGCCGCCATGTCAGCTAACTCCGCAATTATCAGCAGGAGATTAACCGCAAAGATTGCCGAGCGGGCGGATAGGCAGTTAGCCAAGATCGCGGAACTGACTGGCGGCGGGGAATTTGCGCAGGCTAGCGCCATAGCGGACACATTATTATCTTTTGTACCTGCTGACCGCCGCCCAGAAGTAGTGGCAGTCAGCGCGCAGATTAAAAAGGCTCAAGCAGCGGCCCGTCAGGCCAGGTTACAGCTTGATAAACAGAAATTGGCCAGGCAATGGCAGGCCGCCGAAGATTTACTTGACCGCCGGGAGTACAGGGCGGCTATCAGTACCTATCGTCAATTGTTGACAAGCTCGTATGCCAATGAGGCCCG
Organism: Deltaproteobacteria bacterium; assembly: GCA_013151175.1. GTDB lineage: Bacteria > Desulfobacterota > Desulfobulbia > Desulfobulbales > VMSU01 > JAADIV01. The sequence continues at coordinate 13,718 of JAADIV010000194.1, forward strand.
CGCTAAAATTGCCGCAGCCGCTAATATGGCAGCCGTGGAAGCACGCAGAAAAGCAGCTAGCCTTTTCTTTAAGGCCCGTAAAGCTGATGATCCGCAGTTAAAAAGACAGCTTCTGCTCCGGTCGCGGGATATTTTAAGGCAGATAGTTGTAGAATATCCAGATGCCGGGATTATCTCTAGCATTAAGCGAAATTTGCAGGTTTTGCATACGCAATTGACGGCCGAGCCGCCCTTGCCAGAGAAATAAAAAGCTTGCAATATAAGCTAAACTTACGCAGAATGGGTAGAATGTGGGTTCTGTCCCCATTCTGTTACAATTTAACCACTATTTTAGTTCCAGGAGAATAATAATGGCGGAAAAAATGGCACTTATTGAAAAGATGCTTGACGATATGGCCTTGAAGATAATGATGGTCGAGCCGGGCGATCTTTCGGTCGTTGGCGAATTGGTAACACTGGTTGAGGCCCTGGTTGAAAAAGCTGGCGCTAATGGTATGCCAGTATTACAGCGACTGGCCAGGTCTTTTGGCGAGGTTGTGAATAGACTTGTCATGACAGAACTGGATGATTCTCAAGAAAATTTTGACCTGTTGGGGCAGAATATCAGCGTTATGCAGGAACTTTGCCGCAAAGGGGATAATGACCCTGAAGGTGAAAAAACCTTTACCACCAACCTGGCTGCCATGCAAGTTGGCAGCAAATCTTCTGAACCAACGCCTGCCCCCTCTGCTGCTTCAGCCGAGCCTCCAGATGGGCCGACGGTGCTTTCTGAACCACCGGAATCACTGGACTTTATGGAGGACATGGATCTTTTAAATGGCTTCATTGAAGAGACTCTGGAACATCTTGAATCCATTGAGGTAAATGTTCTCGAGTTGGAAGATAACCCTGGTGATCTGGAGATAATTAACAATATTTTCAGGCCATTCCACACCATTAAGGGGGTATCTGGTTTTCTCAATCTTACCAATGTCCAAACTCTGGCCCATAGCACCGAAAATTTACTTGATGATGTGCGGAACAACAAGAGGGCCATGGATTCTGAGGTGATTGAGGTGGTTTTGAAGGTTGGCGACTGCCTCAAACTCATGGCAGAAAATTTAAGAACAGCGATGGATGAGGGGGTTGAACAGTATAAAAATTATGATATTTCGGGCTATGTCAATTGGGTAAAGAGCATCCAGGGCCAGGCAGAAGTGAGTTCTGATACGGTTGCGGCACCTGAGACCACGGTAGTTTCCAAAACAGCCAAAGCGCCGGTATCAGCAGCGCCGCAGGCGGTGCCCCCCCCAACAGCGCCGGCCGCAGCAGTATCTGCCCCTAAGCCTAAGACTGGCAATGGCCCGGCGCCAGCCCCAAAAAAAGCCAGAGTCGGCGCCACAATTAAGGTTGATGTCGATAAATTGGACGGTCTGGTTAATGCCGTTGGCGAATTGGTGATTATGCAGACCATGGTCAGGGAAAATGCCTTGGTATCCAGTATTGCCGATCCAAAATTAAATAAGGACTTTGGCCAGTTATTCCGCATTACGACAGAACTGCAAAAAACGGCTATGTCCATGCGTATGGTGCCCATCCGCCAGACATTTCAGAAGATGATCCGCTTGGTGCGTGATTTATCCAAAAAAACAGGCAAACAGGCAAATCTGGTCATGGAGGGCGAGGAAACGGAGATAGATCGGAATATGGTTGATTCTATTTATGACCCGCTAGTGCATATGATGCGTAATTCCGTCGATCATGGGGTGCAAATGCCGGATGAACGTGAAAGACTTGGCAAACCCATTTTTGGAACTGTGAGCCTGAGGGCCTACCAGAAGGGCGGCTATATGGTCATTGAGATTGAGGATGACGGCCAAGGCCTAAATACCCAGAAGATCAGACGTAAGGCCATCGAGCGCGGGATAATTCAGGAATCTGATAATGTATCTGATCACGACTTGAATAATCTAGTCTTTATGGCCGGTTTTTCCACCGCTGACAAGATTACGGATGTCTCTGGCCGTGGTGTTGGCATGGATGTAGTGAAAAAAGCCGTGGAGAAGTTGCGCGGCAAGGTAGATGTGGCCAGTGAGCCAGGCAAAGGCTCTATTTTTACCATTCGGCTACCCTTGACCCTGGCGATTATTGACGGTATCATAGTCCGAGTAGGAACGGAGCGCTATATTATCCCCACCATTGCCATTCGTGAGTCATTTAGGCCCACCCCTGATTGTTACAAGACGGTAAGAGGCAAGGGGGAAGCCTTAATGGTACGCGGTAATCTTGTGTCCGTTGTCCGCCTCTATCAATTTTTTAACGTCAAACCCTCCACCAAGGATATTTGCGAATCTATTGTTGTGGTTGTGGATTCCGAGGGCAAGCAACGGGCAATTATGGTTGATGAGCTGCTTGGCAAACAGGAGGTGGTAATTAAGAATCTGGGCGGTTTAAGCGATATAGACGGAGTGGCCGGCGGCACAATTCTTGGCGATGGCCGGGTTGGTCTTATCCTGGATCTGGCCGGGTTGGTAATGGCTCAGACTACATGCGATGTCGATAATACCGAAATTGTTGAATCGGCTGATAACAAACGGGATGCGGCCGGCACCGATGAGCAGCAGGCCGCGCCGGCCGTAGCCGGGTAAGCTACAGGTTTTAATTCTTTTGTCTCTCTGCTTTACGGGATGACAATAGCCTAACAAGATAATTGGAGGTAAGGAATATGGCAGCGGAAGTGGCCGAAAAAAGTGTTGATAGCGTAGGCGGTGATTTGGCGGGCAAATATCTGACTTTTAACCTTGGCAGCGAGGAGTATGGTGTCGATATTATGAAGGTTCGCGAGATCATTGGAGTCATGGAAATAACCGCTGTACCCCATACTCCTGAATACATAAAGGGTGTGATTAATCTGCGTGGCCGGGTAATTCCTGTCCTGGATTTACGTCTGAGTTTCGGGCTTGAGCCGAGGGAATACGATGACAGAACCTGCATTATTGTTGTTGAGGTGGTGAGCGGTAACGGCAATATTATGATTGGTATGTTGGTGGATTCGGTGTCGGAGGTATTGAATATAGAGGGAGATAACATTGAGCCGCCGCCTGATTTTGGCACGGCTGCGGAAACGGAGAGTATCCTCGGTATGGGTAAGGTCAAGGAGGAAGTAAAAATTCTGTTGGATGTTGATCGGGTGGTTGGCCGGGGAGTTATGGAACACCTGGAGCAAGTTCAATAGGCTGATGGCAGATTTCAACCAATTAAGCGACAGTGAGTTCAGAAAATTCAGTGATTTGATCTATGCCAATATTGGCATTTCCATGAAGATGGAAAAAAAAGAACTGCTGAACGCCCGTCTCGGTAAAAGGTTGCGAATCTGCCGCATAAATTCATTTGCGGCGTATTATGAATTTATTAACCAACCGGAGCAGAAAAAGCTTGAATTCGTCCATTTTCTAGATAGTGTCTCCACTAATTTTACCAGTTTTTTCCGGGAAATAAGTCATTTTGATTATCTGAAGGATAATGTCCTGCCGGAATTTTTGCGGCTTAATGGCACCAGTGGGAGAGATCTGTCTTTTTGGTCAGCGGCATCTTCTTCCGGCGAAGAACCTTACACCCTGGCTATGGTTCTCAACGACTTTAAGGTTCTTAACCGGCATTTTAGATATAAAATCGTGGCCACGGATATCTCCACCAAGGTTCTGGCACTTGCGGCGCGGGGAGTATATGCCGTTGAGCAAACTGCCAAAACGCCGCCAGAGTATCTGAAGAAATATTTCCAGAAAGGGGTTGGCAAAAGCTCTGGAAAAGTTAAGGTAAGAGACGAGGTACGGCAGCAGGTCTCTTTTCAACGCTTTAATCTTATGGATGATTTCCCTTGGCATAATGAGTTTGATGTGATTTTTTGCCGGAATGTTATGATCTATTTTGATCGTGATACCCAACAGCGCCTGGTAGAAAAGTTTTACAAGAGCGTTGCCAAGGGCGGTTATTTGTTCATCGGCCATTCTGAAAGTATTTCCGGTCTTAAGCATAATTTTTTACAGGTAGAGGCTACGACCTACAAGAAAGTATAAGCTCCGGATTATGTTTTTTTATACAGACATTAAGTTAAATTTTTTTCACAGATTAAAGGTAGTCTTATGAAGGTAATTATTGGTATTTCAGATATGCGCATCGGCACCAAGGCCGATGACGTTTTAATCACTTATTCATTGGGGTCGTGCATTGGCGTTGTTCTTTGGGATCCTGATGCCAAGGTGGGAGCGCTGTTGCACTATATGCTGCCTGACTCCGGTATTGACGCGTCCAGAGCGGCGACGAAGCCCTTTATGTTTGCCGATAAGGGAGTGCCGCGAATGTTTAAAGAAATTTATAAGCATGGGGCCAAAAAGTCCAGGATGAAGGTCTATGTGGTCGGCGGTTCTCAGGTAATGGATGAGGCGGGGATGTTCAATATCGGCAAACGTAATCAGATGATTATCCGCAAGATGTTCATGAAAAATAATGTCATGATCACCAGGGAAGACGTGGGTGGTAATGTTAACCGGACTATCAGCCTAGAGGTGGGAACCGGTCTGGTACGTATGAAGGTATCAGGCAAGGGGGAGGTTATATTATGAGTCGGATTGACGAAATTTTAAATATTGCCAACCACCTGCCGCCATTCCCCAAGGTTGCCCTGCAGGTTATGAAAATGCTTAATGATCCCAAGGTTAAAGCCAAGGATCTGGCCAAGGTAATTAAGTACGATTCGGCAATAACGGCCAATTTACTGAAGACCTGTAATGCTGCCTATTTCGGCCTGAGCCGTAAGGTATCGTCTCTGGATGACGCCCTGGTGATTGTCGGTCAGGACATCCTGAAAGACATTATTATCGCCAGTAGCAGCTCCAGATTTTACAAGGGTGGCGCCGGAGAGGGCTATGAACTGGAGCAGGGTGAGTTGTGGAGACATTCGGTGGCCACAGCAATTATGGCCAAACTGTTGGCCAAACATTTTCCAAAAGTGTCCCCTGATACCGCCTTTACTGCTGGTTTGCTGCATGATATCGGCAAGAGATTTTTGAGCAGTTTTGTGGCCAGTGATTTTGCCAAGATTGTGAAATTGGCTTATGGCGGCAAGATGTCCTTTGTAGAGGCGGAAAAAGAGGTCCTTGGCATGACTCATGCCGAGCTTGGCGGGATGATAATGGAAAGGTGGGAGTTTGATGAGGAATTGAGGAGGGCAGTCAGACAGCACCATGATCCCGATGCTCTGGAAAAGGGAGAGCTTACCGCCCTGTTGGCAATCGCCAACACACAGGTGATTACCCTTGGGGTTGGGGCAGGAGCCGATGGCTTGACGGGTAAGTTGCACGGCGAGGGGTTAAAAAAGTACGGTATCAGCAGTCTTGACCTGGAATGTTATCTGGCTGAACTGCTGACGGAAATGGACAAGGCAGAAGAGATGTTTGCCCTGGCCGAATAAGGACGTAAAAATGGCGTTTAATATACTGGTTGTTGACGATTCAGAGACCATGCGGGCGGTCATTAAAAAGACCGTGAAGATGTGCGGCGTTGATATTGGCGTATTGCTAGAGGCCGAAAATGGCAGAGTCGCTCTGGATATTATGGCCAACGAATGGGTGGATGTGGTGCTTTCTGACATCAATATGCCGGAGATGGGCGGTGTCGAGTTTTTAAAGGAGGTTAAAAATGACAGAGTTTTAAAGAATGTACCGGTCATTTTTATCTCGACAGAATCCAGCCAGGTGAGAATAGATGAGGCCCGGAAGATCGGTGTTGCCGCCTACGTCAAGAAACCGTTTGTGGCCGAGCATATAAGAGAGGTGCTGCTTGATGTACTAAATAAGGCCTATGCCACCCGTATAAAGGAAGAATCTGGTTCCGAACCGACTGTTGATGATGCTTGTGATTTTTAACGCCTTATTGGCAGATTCCTGCCACAAAAAAAACAGATAATTAGAAAAGTACTTTTGGGGTTAGGGACTAACCCCCTTTGCTTAGAAAAGGTATGGCTGATGATTAATGATGATACCAGACAGAAGTTGAATGAGGCGGCAGTAGCGGTTTTTGGTAGTATGTATTTTACTCCCATTGAGTTGTTGCCTGACATCCCGCCAGAAGATAAATGGCATCTGCAGGACAAGTATGTTCGGGCTGCGATCGCTTATAGCGGCCCCCATAGCGCAAAAATGACACTGTATTTCCCGGAAAAACTCGGAGCTAATATCGCTGCGGGATTTCTGGGACGGGATATTGACCAATTAAGCGCTGAACAGATTATTGATACCATGAGAGAGGCCGCCAATATGATTGTGGGGTCTTTCCTGGGAAAATTGGATCCCCATGGTGCCTGTAAGTTAGAAATTCCTGTTGCAGAAATAGTGGCTAGTTTCTCCCCCGTTGCCAGTGCGCCGGTCGACAGTGCGGCCCTGGCATTTATGTCTGATTTTGGCTTTATGTGGATTTTTGTGAGTAATTAGCAGGCAGTACAGCATTCCGGGGTTATGCTCATTACGGGTATTTCGCTGAATAATTGCTATCATGCCGCATAATAATGAACCCCGTTTAATGCCTGAGTAGATATATGAAAAAAATAAGAGTACTGGTTGTTGATGATTCTGCGGTAGTTCGTAAGGTCTTTACTGAGGAGCTGACCAGGGAAGGGGATATTGAGGTAGTTGGAACCGCCCCTGATCCTTATGTAGCCCGCGATAAAATCGTCCAGCTCAAACCTGATGTGGTTACTCTGGACATAGAAATGCCGCGGATGGATGGAATTACCTTTCTGCGTAAATTAATGAAGTATTTTCCTTTGCCGGTGATTATCGTCAGCTCGCTCACCGAGGCTGGTGGCGAATTGGCCATGGAGGCAATGGATATCGGGGCGGTAGAAGTTATTTGTAAGCCAGGTGAGGCCTATTCCGTGGGTGACATGAGTGTCCAGTTGGCGGAAAAAATTCGGGCGGCAGCCAGGATCGATGTCAAAAATTTAAAAAGATTAACAGTGCCGGTAAAACGGCTTCCGACCGGCACTGCCGCTCTGTCATTAGCCAAGACCACCAATAAGATTATTGCTATTGGCTCTTCCACCGGCGGCACAGAGGCTCTGAAAGCCGTATTGCCTTTATTGCCACCCACTAGCCCGGGTGTTCTTGTGGTTCAGCATATGCCACCGCACTTTACGACCCAATTCGCCGCCAGACTTGATGACCTCTGTCAAATTAGAGTCAGGGAAGCCCGTGACGGCGATTCCGTCCTTCCCGGCACCTGCCTCCTGGCACCTGGTAATTATCATATGGTTATGCGGCGCAGCGGTGCCCGCTATTACGTCAACGTCAAAACAGGGCCATTGGTTTGTCATCAGAGACCCGCTGTTGACGTAATGTTTAACTCAGTGGCAGCCTATGGCGGTAAAAATGCCGTCGGAGTTATCTTGACAGGTATGGGTAAAGATGGCGCCGCCGGGATGCTGAAAATGAAGGAGGCCGGTGCCAAAAATATCGCCCAGAACGAGAGGAGCTGCGTGGTTTTTGGTATGCCCAAGGAAGCAATTGCCGCTGGTGGAGTCGATGAAATCGTGCCTTTGGATAACATTACCGAGACGATTTTGAAGATGTTGTAGTCCCTTTTCGTATAGACCGATAATCATTGAAATGGAAAAATCTTTAAAATCGGCATATTACGGCTGAGGCGGCGCTAGGCACCATATCTGGTAGATCTGTGGCGCGGCTATACGATATGTTGTGTTTTACGTGGTAAAATTGATTGGCGGTTTGTATCTGTAGTAGCTAACTAATCGATAATATTTCAGAAAATGCTTGCCTTTTTCGCTTTTCTAAAATCTAATCATCAAAGGGACTTGAATCATACAGGTTCTCTTGATTTTAAATTATGAATAGAGATTATGTAAAATGAGTCTGACTGCCCGGTTTCTATGTCTCCTGTTATTTATTCCTCTTATTGGCTCGAATAGCGCTCCCGCTCAAGCCCGTAACGTGCCATTGGTTACCGGGAGATACAAGTATTTACCCGCCAAGGTTCCGGTTGGCTTAACCCTGATTACCGACAGCCGGTTCACGGTGAAACACCGGCCGGCCAATTATGGCTTGCGGCACTTATCTTCAAGGTCTTTGACCAACAGCATCTCGGCCAGGAGTGCCATGGTTATGGACGCGGTATCAGGGGACATTATTTATACCATAAATCCTGATTTGCCACGGCAGCCAGCCAGTACCATCAAGGTCTTGAACGGCATTATATCCATTGACTCCCTGCGTAAAAATGATTTGGTACCTGTCAGCCGGCGGGCGGCTGGTATGCCGCGCTCCAAGATTTACCTGCGACCGGGGCACAAGTACAGGGCCGGAGATTTGATTAATGCCATGCTGTTGGCATCCGCCAACGATGCCAGTGTGGCTCTGGCCGAAAAGATAGGCGGCACAGAGAGAACTTTCGCCAAATTGATGACGGCCAGGGCCAGAAGTCTTGGCGCCACGCACACCGTCTGTAAATCAGCTAGTGGGCTTACCAGGCGGGGGCAATATACCACGGCCCGTGATCTGGCAAAAATTTTTAATTATGCCATGCGAAACCCCATTTTCGCCAGAACTATGGAACGTACCAAGATAAGAACTAGCTATGGTAAGATTATCCGCAGCCATAACCGGGCGCTATGGCAGGTCAAAGGAGCGGAGGGCGGTAAAACCGGTTATACATATTTGGCCAGACAGACCTATGTCGGTTCTTTTAAACGTGGCAACGATGAATTGGTCGTGGCGATTATGGGCAGTGAAACAATGTGGAATGACTTGAAAAAGTTGGTACGTTTTGGGTTTGCGAAAAAGGCGAGGACACGCCGAACCCTGGCATTGACGAGGCGGCCAAAGTCTTTCAAACTGGTACAATTGGGGGGCCGAGATACCTTGGCTCACTTTACAACTGTCCAGTAAACATACGTGTTCACCCAGACCGCAGTCCGGCAGTCTTTACAGAATATAACGGCTAATCCCGGCTGCCATGGCCGTCTTGCTCAGTATCTTCGGCAGATAAAATCATATCATAGCGCCCGGCAGTTATTTATTTCCCCCGCCCCGATGCTGGCCCAACTACGTATTAATGCCTTGAACGATGGTAAAGATGTTATTATGCCGGGGCCAGGCCTTAAAGATGGGTTTTACCTCCTGAAGCCCTTTACTGTTCCGTTTACCAAACTCTCCTTTGCCGTAAGCAATAAAGGTTTGCCTAAATTTGGCAGGCGGCTCGCCGCCGGTGATCTGGCCGCCCTGGCCCTTGATCTGCTGATTACCGATGCCTGGGCCGTTGATGAACAGGGTACAAGATTGGGCGATGGCCAGGGTTTTTTTGACCTCTCATATGCCATTATGACAGAGCACAAGGCCCTCAAAGATTCCTGCCTCAAGTACGCCGTGCTTGACAACCCCGAAAGACTACTGTCAGAAACAGAGCTGCCAACCAATGACTGGGATGTAAGAATGGATGGCGTTATTCTGCCCGCCGGGATTATGGCTCTCCCTAAGGCAGCAAAGCGCAATCACCCTATCTATTGGGATAAACTACCAAGGAAAAGAATTAAAAAGCTTAAACCCCTATGGGAAATATGGCGCAGCCTGAATTAAGCGATCATTTTTTGCCCTCCACCTTTCCGGCTAGGAGCATGCGGACCGGCTTCCGACGTCTTTTTTCTGCCGTCCAACAGGGTCATCAGGGCGTTGACCATTTCGTAAAGTTCCGCCGTCAGGGTACTCAACCCCTTAGCAGTGTTAGCGAAGACATCTGTATCTGCCGAGTTCTGCTGCACTATCTGGCTCTGGCTAGCCACCGCAGAATTAATTTGTTTTATGCCGTTATTCTGTTCACTTGAGGCCCCCGAAATCTCAAATATCAGGCTCTTAACCTTATCAAGTAATTCATCAAGTTTGGTAAATGAATCATTGACCATGGCTGTTATCTTGGAGCCGTTACTGACGGTGCCGGCAGTACTTTCGATAACCGCTTCTGAACTTTTGGCGGCCTCTCCGGCCCGCATCGCCAGGTTGCGCACCTCATCCGCCACTACGGCGAATCCGGCACCCGCCTCCCCGGCCCTGGCCGCTTCGACGGCAGCATTCAAAGCCAGAAGATTGGTCTGAAAGGCTATATCGTCAATAATTTTGTTAATCTTGGATGTCTCATCGCTGGCTTTAGCTATTTGCGCCATAGCACTGGTCAGTTCCGCTATCTTTTTTCCGGTCTCGGACAGATTACCAACAACCTCCTTCATAAACACCTCCGCCTGGGAGGTGTTGTCAGCATTCTGGTTGGTCATTGCCGATATTTCTTCCAAGGTTGAAGAGGTCTCTTCCAGGGCGGCAGCCTGTTCCGAACTACCATCAGCCAGGCGCGTACTGGCATCTGTTATTTCATCGGAACCTTTCTCCACCTTGCTAGAGCTTGCATGGAGATTGCCCGCAATTTTATACAGGGGGTCTGTTACCCATTTTCTGGTGAAAAAGGCCAGCAAGGCGAGGATAATAGCAAGTATCAGCGCCATAGTGCCAACAATCCAGATGAGGAGAGAACGATTATTCTCTCTGGCGGTTATATGGGCAAATTTACCGGCTTCGATGACAGCCTTTTGATTCAAGTCGGTGATCTGGTTAAGTAATCTTTTGTTATCCGAGTCAATATCCTGGAATATTTTATTGACATTGGCGATAGCCTGCAGTCCTTGAAGGCTGACCTGCAACTTAATATTTAAAAAGGCAAAGTCCGACTTTATTTTTCTGCTGTAAATTTTACTGTTATTCTCCACCTTTTCACCAAAGGTGTAAATGTCAGATGATTTAGGTGTGGCACTGGTGGAGTATTGAATCCAGGTGATCGCGGCAGATGATTTCTGTAATTTGCTGACCACTGCATTGGCCGAATCAAAATCAAAATTGCCAATCATCGGGAAAATCTGATTGGCAGTAGAATTAACCAGGGTTTGGTAGGACGTATCGTAGAGACTGCGGACAATTTTTGTGATGGTATGATCCGTGTCAGCCAATTTTTTGATAAGCCCGGTCACATTGCGGCGTAACAGTTCATCTGATTTTTTCTGATTTTCTTTCACTACGGAAAGAGTGGAGTTGACTATGCTGTTGGATGATTTAATGGCCTGAATGTTTATCACTAACGTAATAACGACAAAGGCGATCAGCAGGATAGAGGTAATCCCCAGGGCTATTTTTCTTAAAAGTCCCATAGTTTCTCCAAATCAGGATTGTTAATCGAAGTGACTGCCAAAAGGAGGAGGATGCCCGTAAACAACTCCAAAATAATCTCCAGGCATCCCCCATTTCTCCAATTGCTTTACCAGGAGTAGGTCAGGGGGTTAATTTTAGCCTTTTTCATCAGATTCAGTGAAAACTGAATCTGTGATACGTCAAAGGGCACCATCTTGGGAGCACCAAAGGCGTCCTTGCTAGCAATAGCCGCCTCTTTAATTTTCTGGGCATCGGCTTTAGGAACCGAATTGGAGACTGTTAAAACATTATCCGGATTGCCAATGATAGAAATGCCGGGCGTCTCAGACATGGCAAGTGTTGGATATTTGCTCTTATGAGTATCCCACCACCAGTTCTTCACATAGCCGGCCTTGGCTTTACCTGCCAAAATAGCGCCGCAAGTAGCACCATGATTAGCTGTGGCTATTGCCGCCTTGCCATTGGTAGCGGCCTTGGCGCTAGTCTCTCCGGAATCAGCCCCTTTGGCATAAGCAATCTGCCGGGGATATTTGGCTAAAATGGTTTTTGGATCCTGCCCCTTGGGATAGATCATAACCCCGGAATACAACTCATGACCATTGATATTCTGTACCAGGGGGGTGCCCAGTTTACGGGCGTGAATGATGGCTTGGACGAAGGAGCCGACATAGACAATACTTGGTTGTTTGGCACTGAAGGCCGTCAATATCTGGGGATAACTTTTGGCGATTCTGGGCCGGATAGTCAGGCCGGAATTCTTGCTCAGGGCTTTGGCTATTGCCATGGCCTTGGGCGCCTTACTCTTCCATGCCGGCGGGAACCAGCAGGTATAGGTCCCCGCAGCGGCGGATGCGGCGGCTATGGTTACCAGGGTGAAAACAGTGGCTGCCAATAATGCGGTAAATTTCTTCATAAGATTTCCTCCAAACAAAATTAGATGTTATGGAACCTGTTTGCCGTAATTGACATTATGTAATGCATAGGCGATCTGCTGATTATCCCTATTATTTTTTAAGTATGTCAAGCTTTTTTTGTTGTTTACAGGCGATTGTCCACCTTTGTTGTAACTCATAAAGCCCCTGCAAACACTACATTGTAGGACATAGGCAGCCTTGGAACTGCTACCATTGCCAACAACGCAAAGGCCTGCAATCCATGGGCACAAATAAATTATCTTTTACCAACCCACTGATTTTTTCCGGTTTTTGCTCAAGAGGATAAATAAGAGAGCAGCAATAGCAAAGATAACTACCAATAAACCGTTGCTGAGGAATGAAAAGCCGTAGCCCCAATAGCGGTTCAGAACACCGGCCAGGAGAGCTGCCAGGAAGGTGGCGGTGGTACGGACGGCATACATAAATCCGGCGCTGCCCCCCAAACGGGCGGCAGGGAATAAGATACTGACCAGAACGCTTAGTTCAAGAAGGGCGAAGGTGTCGCCCATAGTGTGTAATAGACGGACGGTAAGCAGCCAGGGCAAAGTAGTTACGAAAGCGGTTAGCAGCTGAAAGATACCGGATATGCCCAGACCAATTATTAGGAAGAGAAAAAGGGATTTATGCCGGTCATGGAGGCGACCGACAAAAGGCACCATAAAGGCCATCCACAGGCCTATAAAGCAAAAAATAAGGCCAATGGCCTGCGGGGATGCATTTAAGTCTTCCTTAAGCAATAAAGAGAAGGAGGTTTGCTCTACCCCGAAATGGGTGCCGAGCATAAAGACACAGGCGGTGAGTAAAAGCACCTTGGGTTGTTTCAGGTCAGCACCGTATTGCCGGAAAGAAAAGTGGATGGGTTGGCAATCCTTGAGTCCCAGAGCCACCAGAAAGATCAGCAGGCAGGCACCCAATGCAGCGCTGAAAAGGGCGGTCGTGGAGTTAGTAAGGAGAAAACCACCGGTTAGCGGCCCCAGACCAAAGCCAAGATAAGTACTCAATTGATAGAGGCCGATTCTTGCACCGCGCTCTTCGTTACCAAATAATTTCAGATAGAGGGATTCACTGACCACAATAAGGGTGGCGACTCCCAGGCCGCTTAAGGTAATGGCGCCCATGATTGGCCAGAAAGAAGTAAAAAACATCAGAGCCAGAAACGACATCCCGAAGAGCAGGGCACCGCCTAAAATTGTTCGTTTGGGTGAAAAAAAATCGGAAAATGCCCCCAAGGGCAGCATCAATACCATGGAAGAGAGGGAATAGAGGCTGATCGCCAGCCCTATCTCTATGTCAGTGAAACCGCTTGTCTTTAACAGCACCGGCAGATAGGCCAGGATCATCCAGTGGGTAAAATAAATCAGAAAACGAACAATAATGGAGAGGACTATCTGACGGCGCATATCTACGCCTTATTCTCTTTGAATATAGGCTCCAGGCCGCATAGTTCGGCGTAGGCGGCGATTTGCTCCCGAAACTGCTTAACATAGGGACAATCCCAGATGGCAAGCAGCTTACGGCGGGCAATATAGACCGCTGTGCCCGTGCCCCCCTGAGCGTCAGGCTCCAACAGATAGGGGAAAATCTGGGGCTGCCGGCAGACTACAGGACGTTTTGCATAGATGAGACAGCGGCCGTCTTTGCCCAGATTCGGGCATGAGGTCTGCCGGGGCAGGATAAGGCTCCAACCTCCGCGCCAGTGGTAGAGAGCCGGGTTTTCTCTGTGGTAAAACAGTTGGCCGTCATCAAGCTCCAGGGCCTGGTCGTCACCCGCCGTGTGTCTGCGGCTGCCAGCAGAATCAATTTTAGTGAGATTGAATATACCAGTCTCATCATCCATGAGTGGTATTTCAAAAAAATTCTGTCTAGCGGCCTCTTTTGGCCCGGTACAACAGAGATCACAATGTTCATTACCACAAAGTAGGCTGTTTATGCCGCCAAGCTCTCTGGCCAGTATTTGTTGCCCGACCCAAAGTTCCAGAGCCTCCATACGGTCAAGCCTGTGATTCTCCTCGTCAACAACGATAAAATCCAGGAGCTTATTGCTCTTCACTGCTGTAAAATTTTGCAAAATATCCAGATAGGGGCCTGCGGCGGCCTGCGGGTCATCGTAGCGGCACTGGCTCTCAACCGGCTCGTTCAGTTCGGCCAGGACATCCTCAATTCTGCTAAAAGGGCCGGTGAGAAAGAGAAGCAGCAGGAGACGGGCCAGGGGAAGGACGGGTTGCAGCAACCCGGCCGGGGCAATTTCAGGCTTTTGATTCATAGCGGGGTTGACCTATTATGCGGTTATGTGGTATCGGTATCATGCCGTGAACCTCTACAAATAATCCTTAAATCTGATGGTGTAAACCACAATCCATATGAGCAACCTGAAAAAACAGGCTCTTACTGAGCATTTGGCCGAATTGCGACAATGTCTTGTTGCCATCATTATTGCTGTCATTATTGGATTTGCCGGGGCATATTATTTCATTGATGATATTGGCCGTTGGTTTCTGGCCCCCCTTTACAATGTCCTGCCCAAGGGTAGCAGCATAATCTTCACTTCCTACCAAGAGGCCTTTTTTTTTATCTGAAATTGGCCGTGGTCTGTGGGATTCTCCTAGCCAGCCCGGTAATTTTTCTCCAGATTTGGCGTTTTGTGGCCCCCGGACTTTACCGGCATGAAAAGCGCGTTCTCCTGCCATTTTCACTCTTGTCCGCCCTTTGTTTTCTGGGTGGAGTCGCCTTCGGTTTTCTGGTGGTATTCCCGCCCGCCTTCCGTTTTTTGACCAGTTATAACACCTCCTATCTTCATCCCATGCCCACGGTAAAGGAATATTTTTCCCTGAGTATTCGTTTGCTTATCGCCTTTGGTTTTATCTTTGAAATGCCGATATTTATGGTATTACTTGCCAAGATGGGTTTGGTAACCACCTCATTTTTAAGGAAAAACCGTAAATACGCTTTTCTATTTTCCTTCATCATAGCAGCCGTTGTTACCCCAACCCCTGATGTGGTTAACCAGACCATGATGGCCCTGCCCATGGTAGTCCTCTATGAGGTGAGTATCCTGGCGATCCGAATTTCAGGAGGCAAGAGGCAAAAGACAGAGGACAGAGATCAGAGGACAGATGGACGGTAGGGGCGGGTTTCAAACCCGCCCTGCGGAATGATGTTTTAAAAATTCCGCAATCCGCAATCTACACAGCTCTTGACTTCCTCCGGGGCAAATCTTACCTGTTTATCCAGTTATGGAATGTGTAATTGCAAAAGGGCAATGGGAGGTCATGTCATGCAACAGGATAAATTCACCTTAAAATCGCAGGAGGCTCTGCAAAACTCACAGCACCTTGCCGAGCAGAACGGGCAGCAGGAGATCATGGCCGAGCATCTGTTAAAGGCCTTGCTCCAACAGCCGGAAGGGGTGGTGGTGCCTATTCTGCAAAAGATTGGCGCCAGTCCCGCTGAAGTCATGGTTGCGGTTGATGAATTGTTGGCCGGTCTGCCCAAGGTCTCCGGCAGCGGTTTCGGGCAGGTATCTCTCTCCCTGAGCTTGAAAAAGACACTGGATCATGCCTTTAAGATCGCCGATGGTATGCAGGACGAGTATGTCAGCCAAGAGCATCTCTTTCTGGCAATTTTGGACGACAAGGGCTCAAAGACAGCCCAGGCCCTAAAAGATAAGGGAATTAATAAAAATGATTTTATGCAGGCTCTGGTTTCTATCCGAGGCAGTCAGCGGGTTACCGATCCTGACCCGGAGGGCAAATACCAGGCCCTGGAAAAATATGGCAGAAACCTCACGGTTCTGGCTAAACAGGGCAAACTTGATCCGGTAATTGGCCGTGATGACGAGGTGCGCCGGGTGGTACAGGTTCTGGCCCGCCGTACCAAGAACAATCCTGTTCTGATTGGTGAACCGGGGGTAGGTAAGACCGCCATTGTCGAAGGCTTAGCCCAACGGATTGTCATGGGCGATATTCCGGAAAGCCTGAGTAATAAGCAGGTTGTCGCTCTGGATATCGGCGCTATGCTGGCCGGCGCCAAATATCGGGGTGAATTTGAAGACCGCTTAAAGGCGGTGCTTAAGGAGGTGCAGAGCCGGGCCGGTGAAATTATCCTCTTTATCGATGAGATGCATACCCTGGTGGGTGCCGGAGCCTCTGAAGGGGCCATGGACGCCTCCAATATGTTGAAACCGGCCCTGGCCCGCGGGGAACTGCATTGTGTGGGGGCAACAACCCTGAACGAGTTTCGTACCATTGAGCGCGATCCTGCCCTTGAGCGACGTTTTCAGCAGGTTCTGGTGCAGGAACCGACCGTAGAAGATACCATCGCTATCCTGCGCGGGATTAAAGAAAAATACGAGGTGCATCATGGCATCAGGATTACCGATGCCGCGACAGTAGCGGCGGCCACCCTCTCCCACCGCTATATCTCTGACCGTTTTCTGCCCGATAAGGCTATCGATCTGATTGATGAAGCGGGTTCCCTCCTGCGGATGGAAATTGATTCCATGCCCACCGAGATTGATGAAGTTGACCGGCGGCGCATCAAACTGGAGATCGAACGTGAAGCCCTGAAAAAAGAGAAAGATGCCGCCTCCAGAGAGCGCCTGGCCAGGCTCGAAGCAGAACTGGCTGATGTCGCTGAAACGTTGCACAGTATGAAGGGCCATTGGACGCTGGAAAAGGATAAAATTCAGGCGATCAGAAGAATTAAAGGGCAGATTGACGAGGCCAGGATTGAGGAGCAGCGGGCCGAACGTCAGGGCGATTTAAGCCTGGTGGCGGAGATCCGTTACGGCCGGATTGCCGATCTGGAGAAGCAGCTGCAAGCCGCCAATGATCAGTTACTTGAGGTTCAGAAAGATCGCAAGATGCTAAAAGAGGAGGTTGACGAAGAGGATATCGCCCAGGTGGTAGCCAAGTGGACCGGTATCCCTGTTGATCGTTTACTGGCCGGAGAGCAGGAAAAGCTGGTGCATGCCGATGAATATCTGGCCCAAAGAGTGGTGGGGCAGGAGCGCGCCATTACGGCCGTGGCCAATGCGGTGCGCCGCTCCAGAGCCGGGCTGCAGGATCCCGATCGGCCCCTTGGCTCCTTCATCTTCCTGGGACCAACCGGCGTCGGCAAGACGGAATTGGCCCGCACTCTGGCGGAGTTCATGTTCAACAGCGAGCAGGCCATGGTTCGCCTTGATATGTCGGAGTTCATGGAGAAACATTCCGTTGCCCGGCTCATTGGCGCCCCTCCCGGATACGTGGGTTACGATCAGGGCGGCTATCTCACAGAGGCCGTGCGCCACAAGCCATATTCGGTTATTCTTTTTGATGAGATTGAAAAGGCCCATCCCGATGTCTTTAATGTCCTCCTGCAAATTTTGGACGATGGCCGGATGACGGACGGCAAAGGCCGCACGGTGTCATTCAAGAATACAATCCTGATTATGACCTCCAATTTGGGCAGTCAGTTGATTATGGATATGGGCGGCGAAAAAAGCCCGGAATTGGCCCATCAGCTTGATGATCTTCTGCATCGCCAGTTTAAGCCGGAATTTTTGAACCGGATTGATGAGATTATTACCTTCCACAGCCTGACAAAGGAGCATCTGGTAAAGATCATCGATATTCAGCTCGCCAACCTGCGAAAGAGAATCGCCGGGCGGAATATTCACCTAAGTTTTGCCGACAGCGCCAAAGAATTTTTAATCAAGGCAGGATTTGACCCAGCCTTTGGCGCCAGGCCCCTGAAACGGGCCATCCAACACCATGTCCAGGACGCTTTGGCGATGAAGATATTGGCTGGCAGCTGTAAGGACGGTGACCATGTATTGGTGGAAGCGGTACCAGACGGGATCAGGTTTCAGGTATCAGTAGACGGAGAACAGTAGGGGCAGGTTTTAAACCCGACCGGTGGAATGATATTGCAAAAATTCCGCAATCCAGAAAATTTAATCAACCACACACAGGATCTAAAATAATGAAAATCGCGATGATCGGCACCGGGTATGTGGGGCTGGTGACGGGCGCTTGTTTGGCCGAATTTGGCCATCAGGTTACCTGTATGGATAAGTCGGAGGAAAAAATAGAGTTCTTGCAGGCTGGCGGTATCCCTATCTATGAGCCTGGTCTTGCCCAATTGGTTGGCAAAAATATCGGTGAGGGGCGGCTTTCCTTTCAGACAGATATGCGACAGGCAGTGCAGGGGGCGCAGGCCGTATTTATCGCAGTTGGCACCCCATCGTCAAGGCGGGGGGACGGTTACGCCGACCTCACATATATCTACGCGGCGGTACGGGAATTGGCCCATTGTATCTCCGACTATGTAGTGGTGGTTGATAAAAGCACGGTGCCGGTGGGCACGGCCCGCCAGGTAGCCAGAATCATCCGGGAGGAAAATCCGGTGGCGGATTTCGATGTGGTGTCAAACCCGGAATTCCTGCGGGAAGGGGCGGCAATTAACGATTTTATGCGCCCGGATCGGGTGGTTATCGGCACGGAATCAGAGAAGGCTCTTGCGGTGATGAAAGAGGTATATGACCCGCTCTATCTGATTTCCACCCCCATCGTGGCGACTAATCCGGCCACGGCAGAATTGATAAAATACTCCGCCAACGCCTTCCTGGCAGTCAAAATTTCTTTTATCAACGAGATTGCCGGTATCTGTGAGGCCGTTGGCGCCGATGTTGTTGATTTGGCTAAAGCGGTCGGCCTTGACGGCCGTATTGGCAGTAAATTCCTCCATCCCGGCCCCGGTTACGGCGGCTCATGTTTCCCGAAAGACACCTTGGCCCTCCTCCGTATCGCCCAGGAAAACGGGGTGGCGGCCAGATTGGTGGAGGCCGGAGTGGAAGTTAATTCAGCGCAAAAGGCCCGGATGGTCAAAAAGATTATAGATGCCATGGGCGGTTCAGTGGCTGGCAAAACCATCGCGGCCTTAGGCTTGACCTTTAAGCCGGAGACCGATGACCTGCGTGAGTCTCCGGCCCTGACTATCTTGCCGCCACTAGTGGAACGCGGCGGCATAGTCAAGGCGCATGACCCCAAGGGTATGGACGAGGCGGCTAAGATACTGCCGAACCTGCATTATATGAATTCAGCATATGAGGCCTGCAAAGAGGCCGATGCGGTGGTATTGCTCACCGAGTGGAATCAATATCGGGCCTTGGATCTAGCGAGAATAAAGGCCGGAATGAAAACACCCGTATTCATTGATTTGCGTAATGTTTATGACCCAACCCGAATGCGGGAAGCAGGGTTTGCCTATACCGGCGTTGGCCGCTGATTTCCCTACTGAATATCAACCGTTGACCAGGCGGTGGTCAGGGTATTGCTCGGGCAGGTGCTATCCACGGCGGTAAGCCGGAAACGGTAGCCGAGACCGGCAGTGGAGGCGCTGGTTTGGGATACGGTAACATTATTGCCGCTGCCGGTTAAGACAAAGCCGCCGGGATCATTCCCCTGCCATTGTATGGCCCAGCTGGTGAGAGAGCCCACCGTTGGCCCCGAGGCAGTGAAATCCTGGCCGCAGGTGATTGAATTATTGGCCTTGCAACTTAGTGAGGCCGCAGTGGGAATGACTATCAGGCTGCCGTTCTTGACAGTAAGGGGCAGTAGCTTGCTGTCGGTTACACCATTGGCATCGGTAAGTTTTACCTCCACCGTATAATTGCCGGAGCAGCTGCCGATGGTACCGCTAATTTCACCGGTGCTGTGATTAGCCATAGTCAGACCGCTGACGGTAGAAGTCCCCATATCCCAAGCGTAATTGAGAGTTCCCCCCGTGGCGGCGGGGGTGTCGCTATAGACGGCTCCAACGGTACCATCGGCCAGGGCGGCGGTGGTTATGATCGGATAATTATCGGGGCAGGTGGGGGAGCTGTTATAGATGGCCGCGATTTCGTTGACCGCCAGAGCCCGGTCATTGATCAGCGCCTCATCAATCCTGCCGCCGAAGAAATTACGGGGATTGCCGGAGCCACGGGCGCCAATGAGGAATCTGGATGAATTACTGCCCATGGCGCCGCTCTCATCCCTGGAATATACCTGCTCACCGTCTTTATAGAGAAGCTGCCGGTGGCCGTCATATACCACGGTCACATGATACCAGGTATTGGCGGTCACCGAAAAACTGGTGCCGCCGTCCCAAGCCCAATGCGGCCGCCAGGCATATTGCAGATAACCGCCATTTACCCTGATCTCGTAAAGATTTTCCTTATTGCTGATGATATTCTCACCACTTGAACCGTCCCAGTTAAACCAGGCGCTCATGGACCAGGGCTTGTTTCCGGGGCTGAAGACATTGCCGAAATCCAGATAATCACCGTCCGTGCGGCTGAAGCTGGCCGCCCGGCAGACCTTGCCGTTTGCGGGCGTGGTTGGAGCGGGCAACGCCCCGCTGCCGGTTTTGGCGGCAACGCCGTTTTCGGCGGGGCTGGCACCGGTGTCCTTGACCTCACCCTCGGTGCCGTCCCATGTTGGGCCTTCCATACTGTACCGGCCGATGGGATCGGTGTAGCAGGCGCCGGAGCAGGTGTTCCTGTTGAGGTTATAGACTGTGGTAATATCGTCCGCTGTCAGGGCCCGGTTCCAGACCATTAATTCATCAAATTCCCCCCAATTCTGGTTACCGCCTATGTAATTGCCCAGGGTCTTGATATCCGTGGTGGATTTATAGCTGGCGGTTCCCACCTTGCTGCCGTCAATATAGAAATCGGTCTGGCTGTCATGGCCCACGGCCGCCAGATGATGCCAACCTGAAGACAGGGTGGACATATTAAAGCCGCTGCTGTGGAAACCGGTTCCGTGATTATCATAGGTGCCTAGCAAATTGGAACTGCGGTTGACCAGGATTTGGTGATCCTGCGTTCCCCTGGTAAGGGTCCACCAGCCCGTGCCGGTGCCGGCCAGCGGCCATCTGAACCAGGCGGCTATTGTCCACGAAGCGCCAAGAGTTAAAGGCGGATCCAGGAGTAAATATGCCGTACCCGTATCCGTTGAGGCGGCGCGGCATATTCTGCCGGAGCCGGTTGTAAAGGCGTTATTGACGGCGGTGGCGTTATTCCCGGCACCGCTGGAATCAATCACCTCGCCAGCCGTGCCGTTCCAGGCGCATTCATCCATGCGCCATTCCCCCGCCAGACCATCGCTGTAGGGAGAACCGGCACCGTTTGCCGTAACCTCAACCGTCATGTTTTTGGAGATGGTATTATCGGAGCATTGACTGTCCGTGGCGGTGATGGTGGCGTTGTATGTATTGGCCGCCACCGAGCCGGTTTTCTGCAGATGCCCCTCGGTGGCGGAGAACTTACTGATGGCAAAGCCGGTGGGAGCTGGTGAGCCCCAGGTCAAGCCCCAGTTAAAGTCACCCAGAGCCGGGCCGCTAGCAGTAATGGTGCGGATCCAGGCCGAGGTATCGCAGACCCAGGTCCCTGTCCCGGAGTTATCCCCGGTTTCGTAGGTTGGAGTCAAGATCAGGCTGCCGTTATTCACGTTGAGGCCGAAGGTATGGTTGTCAGAGTTGCTTAAATCGGCCCGATCCTCCACCTTTACGGTAATATTATAGGGGGTTGTCCGGCTGCATACGTTAATATCGCCAGAGAGAACCCCGGTGAGACGATTGATGGTCAGACCGGGGATATCCGCAGAAACCAAAGACCAGTCGAATTCTCCGGATCCCCCCGTGGCCTGAAAGGTATGGCTGTAATTATTACCGATGATTGTAGCTGACAGGGCCGAGGTGTTAATCTGGACGGCCGTATTACCCACGCAGGCAGGATTAGCCTGGCAGTCCTGATCGGCACAATCGGTGTAACCATCGTGGTCATTATCGATGCCGTCGGTACAATTCGTCTCGGTGCCGCTAGCTCCACTGCCACCGCTGACCCCGCCGCCGCCATTGCAGTTGATTCCATATATATAGTTGAGCGAGGTGGCCGTGACCAGATCGTCATATTGCTTACCGGCCGTGGTATAGTCAGGCGGCCGATTGGGATGATCCATCTGCAGGTCAGAGCCTTCATTATAACCATCGAAAAAGCCATCACCATTGCCGTCAAGATTTTTTGGGCCGCCGCTAGCGATAATATAGGCTTCATTCGTATTGATGCCGCCGGGGGAGGTGCTATAGAGTCTGGTGGTGGTCTGGGGGGCATTAATCAGGATTGCCAGTTCGGTACAAAGGGGATTGCTGCCGGTGGCGCCCGTAGTCCGTATCAGTTCTTGGTATACCCCAAATTTTGGCACATTATTCCAGGCATCATTGCCATCAGCCATGCCCAGGGTCAAAAAGGGCAGTTTACCGACATAGGAGGCGCAGGTATCATCACTGGGGTTGCCGCTTAGAGCGTTATCATTGCGGTTTTCCCAACCGTCATTATCGGTATCCGGACAGGGCAGATGATGAGTGGCCCCAATATATCCCCGGACGGAATAATCAATTTTTTCCATAATCGCTTTGGTCTTCCTGGCCTTGGCGGAGGCGATCAGACTGGGAAGAACCGTTATCATGGCCGAGATGACAATACCGATAATAATCAGGACAATAGCCATTTCAACCAGGGTAAAACCCCTGTTCTTTATCCGCGTTTGGGAGTAAGACATGATTACACCTGTATGAAATTTTCATAATGAACGGCCTCTCTATCATTGCACCGCTAATTGGAGTCTATCACAAAAATATCACCTTGTAATATTGTCTTGCCAATTTTTTTTAGCTTGATTATAACTCGTTGCAGTTATTGGTAAAAATTACGATATTGTGCCGTGTTTAAACAAAAAATGAGGAGAGAACAAATGAGATGGCATAAATCAGTGAAGAATGAAGTGGGCTTTACCCTGGTTGAAGTTGCCATTGTCCTGATTATTATCGGCCTGATTCTCGGAGCGGCGATAAAAGGCAAGGATCTTATCCAGTCGGCCAAACAGAAAAAGTTTTATAGTAACTTCGTTAAACAATGGGAGGTTACGGTACTTGATTATTATGATCGTACCGGTGGGGTTATTGGCGACGGCAACACGAACGGGGGTACGACAGCTACTACCGACGGCCGCTTTGACAATATTAACAATGCGACCAAATGGGGTGCGGTTGGCAATCCCGGCACCGGCGTTTTAGGACGTTTGCAGGCCGTTGGCCTAGATCTCCCCACTACCAACACCGGCACGAGTTATACCTATTCTTTCAAGGGCTCAACAAGTGGTTCCCGCACCGTCACATTGGCCCTTGATAGTCTGAATGCAACCACTGGCGGCGGGGGCAGCAGTGGAACCAATATGGCCAACAATGTCCTGTACTTTACCTTGATGCCCACCGACTTGGCTATTGCCCTGGATAATGTTATCGATGGCAGCGCCAATGGTAAAAATGGCAAATTCCGCCATTATCCGGATACTACTGATTGGCCGAATGTTAATACCACCACGACTGTCAACGCCATGTATATCCTTGATGTACCGTAATGCCAGAATGAAGGGAAAATAATGGGCCGCAATTCGGCTTTAGCTATATTGGGAGTTGTCATTTCCCTAGCCGCGACCTTTTTCCTCGCCTACTCCGCTTGGATTTTTACGGGCCGTTACAGCGATTATGAGTTGCAGGGCAAACGTTTGCGCATCGCTGATTTGGCCGTAAACCATGCCCGGGAAAAGCAACATCTGGTACGGAAATATAATCTGATTATGGCCGATTTTGCCAAATTCAGCAGTCAGGTGAAACATTTTGGCGTTGGCCCCGGTCGTTGGCAAACATACGATGTAAACCTCGATAAAATACTGCCGCTTACCGAAGCCGGTCATCTTATCGCCCAACTCTCCTCCGGCCCTAATTTTTATTTCCAACCGCTCAGCCTCTCGCTAGGTACGGGTGATTATATAAAAGCCGCTCCCATTACTACCGCAAATTCGTCACCGCAAACCGCCGCAGAGTCCCCACCCTCTCCCCCTGCGCCGCCATCATCCTCGTCCCGTAAGATACATGCAGGTGATGTCTTTCTGCGGGTACAGGGTAAGTTTATTGTGAGGGATAAACAGTGATTTTTGCGGGTAAGCGCCAATATATCATTGAACTGGATCAGGCGGTATATACCTACAGCAGCGGCTGCTTAAGCCGAATTTCCGCCGAAGAAAAACCGGGGGGAGAAACCTGGCTGTTGACCGATTTCACCACCGATACCTCGATACCCACATCCAGAGTCGCCATAGTGGATACCAAGGCCAAATACGCCCCCACCATGATTAACCGCCAACTGCAGGAAGAGGGCGAATTTACCGAGCCGGTCTCTGTCATCATCCATGCTACCAAAAAGGCGGCAACGGAACGAACCGAGGTTTTTTATACAGCTCTGCCGGTTACCTTGTTGCGGCAATACCGGGAACGCATTGCCCGCAGGCAAAACTTGCAGATCCTCTTTCCCCTCTACGGCGTCCTTCTCCACAGCATCCGCCAGATGGCCGGCCGACAGCCCCTGGCTCTGGTCTTTCGCCACAAAAATCATGCCGACCTGCTCATTGCCAACAAGACCAGAGTCTATTACGCCAATCGCGCCACCCTCTACGATATTTCCGCCGCAGAGGTAGAGGTACAAACCCTATGGGGGATTGTGCTTAATGATATCAAGACGGCAGAGCGCGAGCAGCATATCAGTATCGAAAAATGCGTTATTTGTAACTGGTTTGACGCCCCGGATAAACCTGATTGGAGCGCAGAGCAAGATATGGCGGTGGAGACCCCAACCGCCCTGGTTACGATAGATAACGAGAGCAGACCATGCTCTTTTCTACCGTTGCTCGAAGGACTTACCCTCAGGGCTAGCATCTCGCCGGCCCTGGACACTATCACCAGTTATTGCCGGCGCCTGCTGCCCATGGTTCAGATTATCGTTTTGCTAGTGGCCCTGGGGCTGTTGGCCGGTGGTCGTTTCCTCGGCACCGCGACAACCGACCTGAAACAGGAGATTGCGGCGGACAAACAAAAACTGACCAAACTGACCGACTTTACCCTGCGGGAGGCACCCGCGTACAGGCCGGCCCTGGCTCTCCTGCAACGGCTCGACATCCTGAGACGCTCAAAATCATTTAAGACGGTAATCGGCGATCTCACGACCGCCGCCTCACCTCATATGACCATCGATCAGGTCAAAGTCGATGTCCAGCACCAACTGATGAAAATAGAGGTTCACGGTATTATCAACATTGATTTCAAGACCGCCTATCGGGAATATCGGGATTTGCAGAACCGGCTGAAAAACAATGGCTACACCATCGTTGATAATACCTTTACGACAGAGATTGATCAGGCC
The DNA here is from genome assembly GCA_013151175.1 of Deltaproteobacteria bacterium. GTDB lineage: Bacteria > Desulfobacterota > Desulfobulbia > Desulfobulbales > VMSU01 > JAADIV01. The sequence continues at coordinate 39,169 of JAADIV010000194.1, forward strand.
CAATTCCTGTTGACCTGTACCAGCCCCATGGGCGGAGACAAATGAAAACCAAATTCATCCCTCTTCTGGCTTTCCTGCTGCCGCTGTTGGCCGTGGGCTACGCCGGTTGGCTGGCCGTCAGCCGCGCCCCGGCGCCGGTCAGCGCCAGGGATATCTTTGCCTGTCAGCATCATAAGAATGATTTTGTGGTTCCCGATACCGCAGAGGTGAAAAAGGTGAACGATATTACCAGAAAACTCACCCTTATCACCTATCCACCGGCAGCCGAGAGCCGTGATCTTGACCTGAAGATATTCGGCCAAGAGGTTGCCGCCCAGGGCCAGTCTGGTGGCAGGAGGCCCCGGCCGGCGGCAAAAACGGCCTATGACATCACCTTTACCTTTGTCTCCGCCACAGACCGTTATTGTTACATAAATGGCGTCTTCTACCGGCAGGGTGATGTCATGGCAGATGGCGGCAGGATCAGCAAAATCATGCTTGCAGAGGTACTAATCATCAAAAACAATATTTCGCAATGGGTACCCGTCCAACGCCCCAATATCAATAGCGGCAATATTAAACCCGGCAAATAGGGAGGTCAGCAGCGCATGTCATTCACACGACCAATAAGTTCAGGCAGGGCAATTTCCTCTATTCTGCTGATGCTCTACATCACTTTTGGTGCCGGTTGCGTTGGCAGCATGGGCTCCAGAACGAGTTTATCCGCCGCCGACAACCCTCAGGCGGGTGTGATTCCGAAAATGACTGCCAATGAATCCCGGCGGCTTAATCATGAACAACAAAGTACCCGCCGGAACATTGAAAGAACCAAGTCTGAAAAAATTGATCTGGCACCGGTGATGCCAAGCTATAATCCCCTGGAAGGCCAACTTGTCTCTCTCTCCATAATCAATGAGAAACTGGAACTCGTCCTTCTGTCCATCGCCAAAAGTACCGGCATGAATCTGCTCATCGACCCGAATATTGATATGGACAATAAAAGAATTACCTTAAATTTCGAAAAGATGTCGGCAGCGCTTGTTCTCGACAAGATCCTCCAGTCTGCGGGTCTCACCTATACCATCAATCATAATTTAATAACGGTACAGGGAATTACAGAGCGGATTTTCAAACTTAATTTTCTGGACACCTCCACCAAGGCCTCATACAAGGTGGGCGGCAATGTCCTGGGGGGCGGCAGCGATTCCCTCAATGTGGGCGGCCTTACCGGCAGTTTTGCCATTACCGGCAGGGGCGGCAAGGAGACCAACCCCTACAAGAAACTTGAGTCCATGGTCGCCAAATTAATAACCCCCAACGGCCGTTACGCGCTAAACAGCATGACAGGTACCCTTTATGTGCGGGACACCATCAATACGATTCGGGCTATCAGCAGGATTATAACCCAACTCAACGAGATGATGAACCGCCAGATCCTCATTGAGGCCCAGATCATTGAGGTACAGCTACGGAACGAATATCGGGCTGGCATCGACTGGAATAGTCTGCGCAGTTCACTCGCCGCCTCCACCTCGATGGTTGATTCCCTTTCCTGGAACCTGAAAACCGGCCTGGTTCTGAATCAAGCCGCCGGTATCCCCACTAACCAATTTAACGCCGTTATTAATGCCCTTCGCACCTATGGCCGTACCGTGGTGGTCTCCAATCCGACTATTAGGGTCAAGCATAACCAACCGGCCCTGATCAGTGTGGGTACCTCCAATACCTATATCAAAAACCTGACCGTTACCTCGGGGGGAACTGATGGCACAAGTTCCACCGATATCGAGACCTCATCGGTCTTTGACGGACTTATCCTCGGAGTCATTCCTTTTATCGAGAATGACAGTCGTCTGGTTCTGCAGATTAACCCCATTAAGAGCGATGTGGAGGCAAAAAGTCTGGATCTCATTAATGTCGGCAACGGGGTCAATGTTACCCTGCCCAAGGTGGACGTCAAGGAGCTAAGCACAGTAATCGGTCTCCACAGCGGGGATACCGTTATTCTTGGCGGTCTTATTGACCGGCGCAAGTCGGATGTCTCCCTGGGTGTACCTCTGCTAGCGAAAATCCCGCTGCTTGGGGCATTGGTTCGCAATGATTATAAGCTCTCCGAGAATACCGAACTGGTTATAATCCTGAAGGTCTCCATCCTATGAGTATTATCTACGATGCCCTGAAAAAAATTCGCCAAGCAAAGAAACCGACCA
>JAADIV010000186.1:0-1975 GCA_013151175.1 Deltaproteobacteria bacterium
GGAGGTTTGATAATTGCGGATTTTCATCAAAGGCCTGTTTGATATTACCCAAAAAGGCGCTGCGAATAATACACCCGCCCCGCCACATAAGTGCTATATTGCCGTAATGCAGATTCCAACCGTACTCCGAGGCGGCATGCCGAATCAGCGTATAGCCCTGGGCGTAGGAAACTATCTTGGCGGCGTAGAGGGCATCGTGCAAATAATTAATATAATCTTTGATATTACCGGTGAATTTCTGCTCAGGCCCCGCCAAAACCTTGGCGGCCTCCACCCGGTCGTCCTTCATCGCCGACAGGCAGCGGGCAAAAACAGCCTCTGCAATCAAGGTAAGAGGAACACCCTGATTCAGGGCATTAATCCCTGTCCACTTGCCAGTCCCCTTTTGCCCGGCGGTATCTAATATCTTCTCAAGTACCGGCTCACCGTTATCGTCCTTAAAACCCAGTATATTAGCTGATATTTCAATAAGATACGAGTCAAGTGTCCCTTTATTCCAGTCCGCAAACACGGCCTGTATAGCATCAATGTCCATCCCCAGACCACGACGCATAAAATCGTAGGCCTCACAGATAAGCTGCATATCGCCGTACTCTATACCGTTGTGTACCATCTTGACATAATGACCAGCGCCGCCGTCTCCCACCCATTCGCAGCATGGCACTCCATCAACCTGGGCGGCAATCGCCTGAAAGATGTCCTTCACATGAGGCCAGGCCGCCGGATTGCCGCCCGGCATAATAGACGGCCCCTTGCGCGCGCCCTCTTCGCCACCGGAGATACCGGTACCTATATAGAGGATACCCTGCTCCGCCAAAGCGCGATTGCGGCGCTCGGTATCAATATATAAAGAGTTGCCGCCATCGATGATGATGTCACCTTTTTCAAGATGCGGCGTCAGCTTTTCAATAAAACTGTCAACCACCTGTCCGGCCTTAACCATCATCATTACCCGGCGCGGCCTCTTCAAGCTGCTGACCAACTCCTCAATGGAGTGGGTGCCTATTACCCTTGTTCCCTTGGCACTGCCATTAATAAAATCATCTACCTTGGACGTGGTACGATTGAACACAGCCACCGTAAAACCGTGATCGTTCATATTCAAAACAAGGTTCTGACCCATCACCGCCAATCCAATTAAACCAATATCAGCCTTTGCCATATCACCGCTCCTTTTATTCTGATGTACCCGCAAAAATCCCCAGACAGGGCAACATTGTCACTTTAGCCAGGCAGAGTCAGACGCAAAAAATCGCTCCGTTCCAAATATCCGAACCATACCCGGTATGGGGGGAATATAAGCCTTTTTGCGATACCGTCAAATCTTAACCTGGCAAGCCCCGTCAACATCCTATAATTATTGGCCGTGAATACACAAGCAAAAAGATGCCCGGCGAACACAGAGACTGGCTCCATTTTTAATTGATAGGCCGGTGGAGGCGGCCTCTTGCAGAGCGGTCAGCTGCCTCCAGGGGCGCGGCAATCCGAGCGCCGGTACTGCACGGCCTCCGCAACGTGACTGGATTTAATGGCAGCGCTTTGCTCAAGATCGGCGATGGTGCGGGCAATTTTCTGAATACGGCTGTAAGCCCTGGCAGAAAGCCCCAATTTACGGGTGGCCGCCTCAAGAATAGCAACGGAAGGATCGTCCAGGACACAGAATTTTTTAACCGCCCGTTGATTCATCTGGCTGTTGGCATGGATATTTTTGTATCGCCTAAATCGTTCCTGCTGCACCGAACTGGCCCGCATAACCCGCCGGCGCACCGTTGCCGAGTCCTCGCCATCCGCCATTGCCGATAACTCATTAAATGACAGGGCCGACACCTCGACGTACATATCAATGCGATCTAGCAGCGGCCCGGATATCTTCCCTTTATAGCGCTGAATTTGCGTAGCAGAACATTGGCATTCATGCTGGCTGTCGCCCAGATAACCGCAGGGGCAGGGGTTGGTAGCGGCGGCCAGAATGAAA
>JAADIV010000186.1:2071-3014 GCA_013151175.1 Deltaproteobacteria bacterium
GCCAATTCGTCCAGAAACAAAACGCCATTGGTGGCCAGAGAGACCTCGCCCGGCCGGGGAATTGAACCGCCGCCAATAAGACCGGCATCGGAAATATTATGATGAGGGGAGCGAAATGGCCGCCTGGTTATTATACCACCCATCTCCCGGTTGATCCCCGCAACACTGTAAACCTTTGAGGTCTCCAGGGCCTCCTCCACACTAAGGTCAGGGAGGATGGTGGCCAGGCGGCGGGCCAACATGGTTTTCCCGGAGCCTGGCGGCCCTTCCATGAGGATATTATGGCTGCCGGCGGCGGCAATTTCCAGGGCCCGTTTAGCCATAGCCTGCCCCTTTACCTCACTGAAATCCACTGCAAAAGAATTGGCAGTGGAAAAAAATTCTTTTATATCCAAGGTGCTAGGGACAATCTTTTTACTACCGGCCAGAAACTCAACCGCCTCCGGCGCGTTAACGACCGGCACAATTATGCCGGTTAATTCTGCCGATTTAGCGGCCAGGGTGATGGGCAAAATACCATTTACCGGCCGCAGGCTGCCATCCAGGGACAACTCGCCAATCAGTAGATAACGGCCAAGTTTATCACTCACCAGAATATCACCGGCCGCCAACAGGCCAATGGCGATTGGCAAGTCATAACCAGTGCCGGCCTTACGGAGATCCGCCGGGGCGAGATTCACCGTAATTCGTTTGGCCGGAAAGTTATAGCCGCTGTTTTTGATGGCGGCATGCACCCGATCCTTGCTCTCCCGAACCGCCGCCTCCGGCAGACCAACCATGGCAAAACCCGGCAGGCCAAAGGCAACATCAACCTCAACCTCGACCAAAAGGCCATCAACCCCGTGAACCGCCCCACTATAAGTTTGTGCTAACATTTTCCCTGGTCATCCCACTCAATAGGCAGCATGGATTTTTTTTTGTTATTACAGTCTTTGCAAGCCGG
>JAADIV010000100.1 GCA_013151175.1 Deltaproteobacteria bacterium
AAATAATGCTGATGAAATGGTCATCAGGTAAATTGTACTTTACTCGTTAACTCAACTGACTGAATTTTCCAATTCCGTCTGAAGCAAAACAAGAGGAATTCGAAGAATGGTGGTCACAAAGAGAAGGCCCAGATGATTTTTGATCCCTCTTTGGTAAACGCCAATCCACAAAAAAATCATAACAAGAAAGAGGCCACCATGGAGAAGAAGTATAGCAAGGATTTACGTAAAGTCATCCAGATTGATGAAAATCAACTCAGAGATCACCTTGGGGAGCTTGTTCGAGGTTCCGTTGAGGAAACCTTGAACAAGCTGCTTGATGCCGAAAGATGAAACTATCGCAAGCTGCCAATAAGATCAGAAAGAGCATAGATGAAACCTTGGCCTATTATCACTTTCCGAGTGATCACTGGCGCCGTATCCGTACCAACAATCCCTTAGAAAGGATTATGAAAGAAATTAGAAGAAGAACTAATGTGGTTGGTGCGTTCCCTGACGGAAATTCCGCACTGATGCTAGTTGCAGCCCGGCTTCGGCATATTGCAGGCACGCGTTGGAGCAGTAAACGATATCTGAATATGGATCTTTTAAGAGAATTGGAATTAGAAAAGAAAATGGCTGCTGCCTAGGATCATATCGAGGCCACTACTAAAACAAATGTGCGAAAAATATTTGACACTACCTGACCGCGATATTGGGAAATAACAATTTACACCAAATCACTTAAAGTAAAATAGCCATTTTTCAGTCTTGACTATGTCAAGCAAAAATATCAGCCAAGACATCTTATGACCAATAAAAAAGAATCATATTCACAGCGACGGCGGGGGGGGAAGAGTTTTGTTTGCCATTGTTGCAAACGGGAGCTGCCCTTTTGTTGGAATTGCCCATGTGGTTTTCAGATTTGTCCAGAATGTTTTGAGGAAAATAAATGGGGGCTTACCAACGGCCCCACCTGGGTATGCCCTGACTGTGGCCGGATCAGGATGATGTAGATTTACATATAGTGAATAAGGCCGCCATTACCATGGCCGATTTTGAAATTACGGCTCTCTTTAAGCAGACGCCAGACAAAGGCGCTGCTCTGGCGAAAGGCCTGTTCGTAATCGTTGCAATGCAGGTGGTAAGCGGCAAAAGCAGCGGCAAAGGTGCAGCCGGTACCGTGACTGTTGACCGTGGCGATTCTGGGATGGCTAGTCCGCAGACTAATGCCGGGATCAGCGGCCAAAAAGAGATAATCGGTCACTAACTCATTATCCTCTTTGAGATGGCCGCCTTTAAGGATCACTGCTCGTAAGCGGGGAAGATGAAACAGACTGCCGGCTGCCGCCCGCGCCTCGGCTGTAGTTTGACATTCCTGACCACTGAGACTGTCCAGTTCACCCAAATTTGGGGTCAAAACAGTGGCCCGTTCGAGAAGATCAGAGATGGCATCCACTTGGCCTTGATTCTCAAGTAACGACAGGCCGCTGCTTGATACCATTACCGGATCGTAGATTATTTCGCCCTGAAATTCGGTCAGGGCGCGGCCCACGGCTCTGGCAATCTTCGCCGTACCGATCATGCCTATCTTGATATGACTGACATTCAGATCATCAAGAACAGCGCTTATTTGTTCACCGACAATATGGCTAGCTACGGGATAACTTGTTTTGACGCCTCTGGTATTTTGAATGGTCAGGTTGGTTATAACAGCGCCGCCATAGACCTTAAGACGCTGAAATGTTTTCAGATCTGCCTGGATTCCGGCACCGCCAGACGGGTCGGAACCGGCAATTGTCAAAACAGTTTTGATGAATTTGGCGGCCATATTAACCGTGATATTTACGGCTGGCTGACCTTGCTGCCGGAGGCGCCTGGCCGAATTTTTTGTAAAATTACCTTATAGGTTAGATCGTGGCCGGCCAGAGGGTGATTGAAATCGACAGTAACTGTTTTTTCGTCAAGGGCGGTAACCATGGCCGGGATTTGCTGCTTTTTGTTTTCTTGGTCTATATTTAATCCCAACACCATGCCCACCTTTAATGCTTTATGGTTGGGCAATAAGGAACGCCGCATATTATGAATCAATTCTGCTTGGCTGAGACCGTTGGCCTGGGCCGCCGGAATGGTAAATGTTTTTTCCTCTTTGAGCCGCATACCGGCAATAGCTTCCTCAAAGCTTGGCATCACAAGTCCCGCGCCTATTTGAAACTCCAAAGGCCCCGATGATTTTGATGACTCAAACAATTCGCCGTTTTCCAGGAAACCATCATACAAGACCGTTACCAAATCGCCTTCTGTAGCCTTCATCTATATTAAACCTCGTAATTTTTGTCTGCTGTTTTCCGGCGCCTACTGATTAGCTTTGGTAAAGGCGCTTTGTTTGCCAACCAGGGCGGTCGACAATTTACCAAAAGTGGCAGGAATACTCGTCTTGGCAATTGCCTGAAACTCTTTCTTTGTATGGTATTGCCTTATAAATCTATCAACGCTGCCACCATAAGTGGCAATAGCCTGTTTAACCAGGAGGAAGATATTGTCATAGGGAAATGGTTGGCTGAATTGTTTGATTAAATCGTTTATAAAAACAGCCAGTTTTTTTACGTCCTTTGGCGATTTGCCGTAAAATATTCCGCAGTTATTTAAGGCCTTCTCTAAAATCAATTGCAGTTCAACCTGGTTTATTGCCTCCTGGCCGGAGAGAGACTTGAGCATGAGCTTCATGGTAAGGATAATCCCCTTGGCGCCGGTAAAAAATGATCTGGTCATTTTCGCAGCCAGAAAGACTGGATTTATCTCGGACTGGGGGCTTGTTACTTGCTCCTGGATGGCGGGAATAATTTTATTTTTCAAGGCCAGATGGTAAATGTTAAGTAATTCCAGAGTCTCCGCTATCTTGACGATCGCGGTTTTCAACTCTCTTTTGTGGTACAAGCCGCTAATCAGCTTACCGATAGCTGCGGCATATTGGGGAATGTTTTTGAGTATAGTCAGAGTCCCTTCTTTTTCTAATGCTGATAATTCCGCCTCAATATTCAGGACGGCGCCCATATCTGCGGCCAATATACCGGAAGTAGCTTTGGCAAAGTCCGCTACCGGTCGAATGGTATCAACGCCTATCTGGATATAGTGGAAAACCACTTCATCCGCCAGACGCGGCAGACTCGTTGGGGTGTCTATATTTTTAAATCGCAATTCCAGTTTTTCAACCTGCTGACAAGCTTCCGGCAGAGTTAAAGATGTTTGCTCCGCATCGACCGCCCCGGTTATTATCCGGTAAACTTCCAGGCCCCCGTTGAACCTGTCCTTATGTGTCTGCCCCAAATGAAAAGCCAGGGAAATAAGAGACTCAATATTGAGGTTTTGCCGTAGCATTTTGTCGGCTGTAAAAAATATTTCGATCTCATTATACAAGGCAGCCTTTAAATCTTCCAGATGGTGAATCCTTTGCTGAAACTGCTCTGCCAATTGCAGCGCCTTGTCTGGGAACTTGTTGCCGATAAGATCTGCCAACTGGTTTGCTATCTCATTATGGCATGATTTCAGATACGTAGATATTTCCTTGGCGCAGTCGGGATAGCGGGTTAAGGACTTTTGTAAATCAGTAGAGGGAATACCCAGGGCCTTAAGCAGGTTGTTTACCGTTGACAACTTAACCTCGCTCCAGGCCACGATTTTGGGATTCTTCAGCTGTTTAATGATCTCTTCTTTTTGGCCAAGGAGATATACCCGGTTATTCTCCAGAAGATCCCTGGCTTGCTGTATTTTACTCATTCAGTCGGCTAATTTATTTTTTCGAATGGCATCTGACCGGTATAAACAGGACTACGTTCAGCCTTCCACCCCCCGCAGGGAATAAGAACCTCAACGCAGTTACGCTCTAGCCATTTTAATCTTTTAGAAAAATTTTCCGATGGTTTTGTAACGGAAATTTACCAAGGCACTAAATTTGACAAATGCGAGGGTGCTATAATCATCCTGAATGCTATTATATAAAATATAAAAAGTATAGAAATTTTTTGGGTGCATTTTATAATCAGCAACATCGTCAAACTTGACAAATGGCCTTGATAGGCATTAGTCTAGCGGAATTATAGTGCTAGTCTGGCAAAAATACATAGAAAACAATTATGACGACTGAAATTGAATTGAATTTTGCAAAGAGCGGAGGTCTGTTGCCGGTGATTGTCCAGGATTTTGCTAGCAACGAAGTTCTGATGTTGGCCTACACCAATAAAGAGGCCTGGCAGCAGACCATTGCCACAGGTAAAGCCCATTTTTGGAGCCGCTCCCGGCAAAAATTATGGTTGAAAGGCGAATCTTCCGGCCATTTCCAGATAATTAAGGAAATTATGCTAGATTGTGATGAGGATACCGTGGTGTTTAAGGTGGAGCAACGGGGCGCCGCCTGCCATAAAGGTTATCGCAGCTGCTTTTTCCGGCGTTGGACCGGAGAAGATTTTGAGGTTAAGGATAAGCCGGTATTTGACCCGGCGGAGGTGTATAAAAAATGAATGTTTTAAAATTAGGTATTCCCAAAGGCAGCCTGGAAAAGGCGACTATTGCCCTATTTGCCAAGTCAGGATGGAAGATTAAACCTGTTTCCAGAAATTATTTTCCCGAGGTTGACGATCCGGAGCTGTCTTGTTCCATCTGCCGGCCACAGGAGATGTCCCGTTACATTGAGCGTGGCGTCCTGGACGCGGGGATTACCGGTAAAGACTGGACCATGGAGAACGAATCAGATGTGGTGGTTGTAGCAGATCTTATCTATTCCAAGGTGAGCCGCAAACCAACCCGTTGGGTAGTCGCAGTGCCGGGTGATTCCGCTATCAGGACTCTGGAAGATCTGGAGGGGAAAAAAATCTCCACTGAGTTGGTGAATTACACTAAAAAATTCTTTGCCGCCAAGAAGATCAATGTGGATGTGGAATTTTCCTGGGGTGCCACCGAGGCCAAGGTAGTTTCCAAATTGGCCGATGCCATCGTGGAGGTTACTGAAACCGAGACCACTATTCGGGCCCATGGCCTGAGAATAATTTATGAGATGATTGAATCCAATACCCAGCTAATTGCCAACAAGGCGGCTTGGGCCGACAACTGGCGGCGGGAGAAGATTGAAAATATTGCCATGCTGTTGCAGGGGGCATTGCGAGCCGATAATATTGTTGGCCTCAAAATGAATGTGGCCAACGAAAAGGTGGAGGCGATTATTGCCTTATTACCCAGTATGAACGCGCCGACTATTGCCAATCTCTATAATAAAGACTGGTGTTCTGTGGAGACAGTTATCTCCGAGCATCAGGTACGCGATATTGTACCGCAGCTAGTCAAGGCCGGTGCCGAAGGAATCGTTGAATATGCCTTAAATAAGGTGATATAACCTTGCTTAATTACGCCAAAATTGAATTTTTGGACAGCGTCTTTGCAATCAAACAGCTGCCTGAACCGCTCCTGCCGGAGATCGCCTTTGCCGGACGATCTAACGTGGGGAAATCTAGCCTGATTAACAAAATAGTTAATCAACGCAAGTTGGTTAAGGTAAGTTCGCGGCCCGGCAAGACCCAGAGCCTGAATTTTTTCCTGGTTGACCAACGTTGCCATTTGGTTGATCTGCCGGGCTACGGCTACGCCAAGGTACCCAAAAAATTAAAAGGCGTCTGGCAGCAGTTAATCAGCGATTATATTGCCCAACGTGAAACCTTGCGCTGTGTAGTGGTAATCATTGACATTCGGCACCCCTTAAAGGAACTGGATTTTAACCTTGTTTCCTGGCTCCGGGATATTGGCGTTGCCGCTTTGCCCGTCTATACGAAGCTAGATAAGATTGCCAGGGGCCAGAGGCAAAAACACGCGGCCGCTCTGGATGCCGGTCTCAATATCAGCCCATTGGAGAGGCTGTTATTCTCCGCCAAGACCGGTGAAGGGAAAGATGAATTGCTCACCCGTCTTGAGCATTATCTAAGCCCGGAGCCGCCGATAATTAAGCCGGCTTAATCGCAGGCTTTTTTTATATCTTACCCTTCTTACTAGGCACTATAAAACCCCCTTGGTTCAACTCCTTGATAAAGGCCTCATCCCGGCGTGCCGTTCCTGCCTGTCCGTGTTTATTACCACGATAATAAAAATTTAAAGTTCCACTCTATTTTTCCGATAAGCTGACTGTTGTTGGTGTTGTTTGTTTGTTGACTGTATTGGGAGGACGATATGACCGGTTCTATAAGCACGCTTGGGGTTGGTTCAGGCCTTAAGTTGCAAAACATACTAGATCAGTTAAAGGCTGTGGATAAACAGCCGATTGACCGGAAAAATACCGAGATAACCGGCCTCAATACCCAGATCAACGAATTTACCACCATAAATAACAAGCTTCTCACCATGAAAAGCTCCGCCCTTGATCTCTATATGTCCGGTACCTATCTGGGGCGTACAGTGGCAAGTTCTGACACTACTGTGGTCAGTGCCACGGTTTTGGATGGCGCCGCCGCCAAGACCTACTCTGTGCAGACCACCAATTTGGCCAAGCAGAGTCTCTTTATGTCAAGTAGCGGTTTCGCGACCAAGGACAGCAGTGTTGCCACAGTTGCCGGCAGTATGACTATTGAGTTGGGTAATAGCACTACAAATTTTCAGGTAAATGTGGCGGCCAATAGCACTCTCAGCCAGTTGGTGGACAGCATCAACAACGATACAACTAATCCTGGTGTTACCGCCTCAATTATTAACGATGGTCTCAACGCGACTACCCCGTATAAACTCGTTTTAAAATCGAACGGCTTGGGGGAAAATAACCGCATACAAATCCTGCAGCAATTGCCCGGCGCGTCTCTGACTGAGGATAGCAGTCAAACGGCCGCCAATTCGCTGAACTCCCAATTTACGGTAGATGGTGTTTCCTACCAGCGCCAGTCGAATTCCGTTGATGATGTGGTTGATGGAGTCACCCTTACCCTGAAGAGCGCGGGTTCCGCCTCGATTACGGTATCAGCCGATAACGCGGGATTACAAGATAAGATTACCTCGTTGGTTACCTCCTATAACGATGTGGTTCAAGAGATTGGCAGCAAAACCTCTTATGATCAGAACACCAAAAAATTTGGCATTCTGGCTCATACTACGATGCGTGATTTGCCCACAGACCTTGAATCGTTGATGACCTCCAGTAACAGCGCTGATTCTACCGGCACAATAAAAAATTTGTTTGATTTGGGTATGGCATTTAATCGTGATGGTACCATAACTATTGATAGCGCTACGCTCAGTACGGCAATCAGCACCAACTCTGATAAGGTTAAGTCGTTCTTTCTCGGTGATTCAACTAAAGGTATTGTGGGCTTCGCCGATAAGGTAAACAGCCGCCTGCGTACCATGACTGGGAATGCTGGGGTTATAGCTGGCGAGAAGACAGCGGCCCAGTCCAGGATAGGCAGCTTGCAGGATCAGATTAGCAGCGATACCGCTCGATTGAACAAAAAATATGCCCTGCTCACCAAACAGTTTGTTGCCCTGGACACGTTTATGAGTCAGGAGACTTCACTATCTGATTTTTTGACGGGCCAATTTAACAGTATTAATGGCACTTCGACCAAAAACGGTTAAGGCCGCTAGATATTACGTAACTATTCAGCGTGATGCCTAAAAGTGACGATATTACAAACTCTCAAGGAGACAATTATGAAGGCAGCGAAGGCTCGTAGTGCATATCAGCAAAGTGAGGCCCAGGCCAAAATTCATCCTGTGCGTCTCATCCAGCTTATCTATGAAAGACTGCTGACTCATCTTGAAATTGCCGAGGAAGGTATATTAGAGAACGATGCCAAAAAAAGAGGGGAAAACCTAAGCCGTGCCATTGCCCTGGTAACCGAGTTGGTGGCGTCCATCAAGGAAAATGACAATTCAGAGGCCGCTGTTTTTTTACGTGGACTGTATGCGGCCATTTTGACAGAACTGCCTAAGGCTGTAATCTCCAATGACGTGGAGATTGTCAGAATAGCAAGCAGATATATCCAAAATCTCCAGAAAATTTGGGAAGAGACTGCCGTTGCTGAGGCAGATCTGGTTAATAATCAGCATAATTGTACTAGCCATCCGACTCCGGAACCGCCTGATGATACTCGCCGCAATACGACCTACGGCGGCGGCCGGAAATATGGCACTGCCTCGGTTGGAGGTTTGGCGTTGGCGAGTTTATCGGTATCCATTTAGCATTGGGTATGGAAAATATGGAAATGGTGAGGGGTAAAGATAGACTGGATATTCTCAAGTTGGAGCTGCGGCGGTGTGCTGCCCGCCAGGGCCGGTGTATAGCCGGTTTGCAGTGTGGAGAGTTGGGAAAACTTCAGGAGTGGGCGGGGGATGCTCAACGCTCGCTAGATCTTTTCAAACAGTTGTTTACCGGAATTACGCCGTTGGGTCCCGAGGGAAAAAGGCGTGCCGAGTTGCTCACTATTTTTGAACTGATAAAAAGTCAGGGAAAAGAGTTACAAAAGCTGTCGGCTGTCCAGTCGCAAAGAATAGCCGCAGAAATTTCCCGGTTACGCCGGGGTAAGATGGCATTGCAAGGTTACACGGCACGCCACCAGGCGAATGCCGTAAAGTTTTTGAGCGGTAGTGGTTGAGGGCAAGGATGCTCTCGGCCTAGTTTGGAATAAACGATGAATAAGGAGGTTTGTTATGGATGCCAGTATGAATACCGAAGTCAAGGGATATGGCGCGCCGGTAATTCCTGCCATCATACGTGATGATCAGGTAAAGCCGCAGATTGCCCCTGTCCAAAAGGGTGGTGAGGCAACGGCTGGGGCCTTGGATGATCGAGCGCTGCATGGTCAGAATGATGCGGGGCAACAACCTACCGCTCCTAAATTATCCGAAGAAGAGTTAGCTCGGGCAGTTGAGGGGGCGCAGAAGCGATTAGATGCCATTGGCAGTAATTTACGTCTTGGAATTTATGAAACTCCAAAACATGGCAATATCGTTGTGCAAATCCGGGACAAAAAGGACAATAAATTAATTCGTCAGATACCCTCTGAGGCCGCCTTGAAGTTACGGTCCAAACTTGATGAACTAGCCGGGTTGTTGCTAAATACAAAGGCCTGATGATCCCTTATTGGGTTGAGCCAAAAAGTTAAGCCTGTTTACACGAGGATCCTGCCGGGGGCGGTTTTTCTGCCGCCGAACGGGATTTTTGCGTCCTGCTAGTACGCCCGCTTTTTTGCTTATTTAACCATTATCTTGTATTTGCGCAGTTTGTACTGGAGAAGACTCTTGGTGATACCAAGTTTTTTGGCGGCCCTGGTCTGGACAAAGTCATTTTCTTTGAGGGCCTCAATCAACATCTGTTTCTCAATAGTATCAAGTACTTCCGGTAGCTTGCCTGCCGGCATGGCCGGTGGCGATAAGGTTGTCGAGGCATTGGCAGTGGCCGCGTCATGGGGGGCGGCATTGATATCGTGTGCCGTGATTTCATCTCTATTGCAAAAAATAGCCGCCCGCTCAATGGTGTTTTCTAGCTCTCTGACATTGCCGGGCCAGGTCTGGCGGGCCAACAAGGACAGGGCCTCCCTGCTTATTATTAAATTGGGCCGCTCGATCTGGGCCGCGTGTTTTTTTATAAAATGGTTGGCCAAGATGGGGATGTCGTCAATTCTGTCCCGCAGGGGGGGGATATGGATGCTGACCACATTTAAGCGATAAAATAAATCTTCCCGGAAATTACCGTTTTTGACCTCATCCGCGAGATTCTTGTTGGTGGCGGCGACAATACGGACGTCAACCTCAATGGTCTTGTTGCCGCCAACCCGTTCAATGCTCTTCTCCTGTAAGACCCGCAAAAATTTGGCTTGCAGCGACAGGGGCATTTCCCCGATTTCATCGAGAAATATGGTGCCGGTGTCTGCCGCCTCGAATTTGCCTTTCCGCATGGCAATGGCACCGGTAAATGCCCCCCGTTCGTGGCCAAACAATTCACTTTCCAGTAATGACTCAGGCAGGGCGGCACAATTCAAGGAGAGGAATGGCCCGGTGCTGCGGGGGCTGTTATAATGCAGGGCATGGGCCACTAGCTCTTTGCCCGTTCCCGATTCTCCGGAAATAAGCACCGTTGTCGGGGTTGGCGCCACCCTTTCGATCAAATTGTAAATTCTTTGCATAACCCGGCTTTTGCCGATGATACGATCAAAACCATAGCGAGACCGCGCCTCGTTCCGCAACCGGATGTTTTCTTTGGCCAGGGTACGGTGTTCCAGGGCCTTTTTGATTGTGGCCACCAGTTCATCATTGTTGAAAGGCTTGGTTATATAACTGAATGCCCCCTGCCGCATGGCCCGCACGGCCTTTTCCACCTCTCCGTAGGCGGTAATCATGATAACCGGCAGATTCGGCTTAGTGAATTTTATCTTCTCCAAAAGTGAAAACCCGTCCATGCCGGGCATCTGCATATCGGTGAGCAGCAAATCAATGTCGGACTTTTGGGCAAGCTCCAGAGCGGTACTGCCATTGTCGGCTGTTATGGTCTCAAAGCCTTCTTCGCCCAGGAGTTCCGAAATGACAATCAGATAATTTGGCTCGTCATCAACGATTAAAATGGTATGCATAGCTCAAGTTCTTTGTAATTATTCAGCGTGATGTCTAAAAGTAACAATAGCCACCGGAGTGTAGCTGTTCAAGGGTGCAGCTGAATAGTTACAGTTTTTTTAGTATTGTCTTAATTTCACTTGGTATCCGGCGGCCGCCGCCATATTCCCCCAGGGAAGACTTGTCGCGGCTGCGACCATGGAAATCAGAGCCACCGGTTCGCAGCAACTTTTTTGCGCAGCAGATATCTGCCAACAATAGGCACATTTTTTTGTTATTTGCCGGATGATACACCTCAATTCCATGCAGGCCAAGTTCGTATAACCCGTTTATTAGGTTGTCTATTCTGGCCTCGGAAAAGCCCAATATTCCCGGATGGGCGAGAACGGCTAGGCCGCCGGCCGCAGTAATAATATCCATGGCAGTATGAGCGGCAACAATATCACGCGGCACATAGGCGGCAGCTCCACGGCGGAGAAAGCGGCGGAAGGCTTCATCTTCCGAATGGACAATTTTTTTGTCCACCAGGAGGCTAGCTATATGCGGCCGTCCTAATTGGCCGCAGCCGGTGTCAGGCAGCTGCTCAATGGATATCTTGTATCCCAGGACGTTTAATTTCTCAATAATTCTTTCATTACGGGCAACGCGGGCCACCTGGATCGCGGCCAGTAATTTTTTTAGGTTCGCATTGCTAGCATCAAGGCCATAGCCCAGGAGGTGGATGTTAGTTTCGTTATGGCAGACACTGAACTCTATACCGGGAACCACGAGAATGCCCCGCGCGCGGCCATATTGCCTGGCTTCGTTTACCCCGGCCATAGTGTCGTGATCGGTGATGGCGAGGGTGGAAATCCCGTTGGCTGCGGCTAGGTCAACAAGCCGGGCAGGAGAGAGCAGACCATCGGAAAAGACGGAATGACAATGCAGATCAATACCATTGCTGTCGATGTTATCAGGCTTTTTGTCCATTTGCGAAAAATTCATTGATACGGTATTTTTTTTTGTTAGAATAGCAGAAACGGTGTACTCTACCACGAAGAATGTGGAGATGGGAAGTTTTCTTTATTTGCTGTTTTTTCAACAGAGGTAGCTATTATGGCTCAGATTGACGCGTTTTTTAAACTGATGAACGAACAAGGTGCCTCTGACTTACATATGGTCTCCGGCCAACAGCCAATTCTCCGTATCAGGGGCGACATGGAAAGGGTTAAGTATAACGCTTTTGACAATGACACCCTGAAGGCCTTGCTCTACGAAATTGTTACCGAAGAAAAAATAAAGCAATTTGAGGAAACCGGAGACGTGGATTTTGGTTACGAAATACCCGGTCTAGCCCGTTACAGGGGCAATCTCTTTATGCAGAAATATGGCATAGGCTCCGTATTTCGTGAAATCCCCAGTGATATTTTGACCTGTGAACAATTGGGGCTGCCCAAGATTGTGTCACAACTGGCGGCTTTGCCCAAGGGCATGGTACTGATTACCGGCCCTACCGGCAGTGGTAAGTCTACAACTCTGGCGGCTATTATCGATGAGGCCAACAAGACCCGGCACGATCATATCCTGACTGTAGAAGACCCCATTGAGTTTGTCCACGCAAGCCAGAACTGCATTGTTAATCACCGCGAGGTGGGGACTCACAC
>JAADIV010000099.1 GCA_013151175.1 Deltaproteobacteria bacterium
ACATATATACAATGAACCCCTGTTTCCTTCTGGGCAATAATCGCGTCAACGCCAACCGCAGTTTTGCCGATCTGGCGGTCGCCGATAATCAACTCGCGCTGGCCCTTGCCCACCGGGGTCATGGCATCAATTGCCTTTAAACCGGTATAGCACGGCTCATGCACTCCCTTTCTGGCAATAACGCCGGGGGCGATAGCCTCAATTTTACGGCTTTCTTTGGCGGTGATGGGCCCCAAGCCATCAATGGGGGCACCCACACCATCAACCACGCGGCCTTCCATCTCCGGGCCAACAGGAACCTCGGCAATTCTACCGGTTCTTTTGACCGTGTCACCCTCCTTAATTCCGGTAACCGATCCCAGAACCGCGCAACCGACATTATCGGCCTCCAGGTTCAAGGCAAGTCCAAGAATACCGTTACTGAACTCCAAAAGCTCCATGGCCATGCAGTTTTCAACACCATGCACCCGGGCAATACCATCACCAACGGAAAGGACGGTTCCGGTTTCACTCAGATCGACTTTTTTCTCATAGTCCTTGATCTGACCCTTGATTATTTGACTGATCTCCTCGGCTTTAATCTGCATTTTAATTATTCACTCCCTTAATAGATTCTTTTAAGCCTAGCAACTGGCTGCTCAAACTGCCATCCAATACCAGGTCGCCAACCTTCGCGATAATACCGCCGATAATGGACGGATCAACTTTTGCGGTCAAGATAACCCGCTTGCCGGTTATCTTCTCCAGAGCCGCCCGTACCTTACCCTGCAACTCCGTTCCCATTTCCATGGCTGAGACTACAGTCCCCTGGCAAATATTTCGTTTTTCATCGACCAGAGCCTGAAATGACTCGGCGATGTCCGGCAGCACCGCAGCTCTCTTCTTTTGCACTACCAAATTCAGGAAATTCCTGATTACGCCGCTGACCCCCATTTTCTCCACCAGATAATCCATAACCTTAACCCGGACATCCAGAGGATAAACCGGATTGGTCAGACCGTCCTGTACCTCAGGATACGCCCTATAGGTTTCAGAGAAATCATGCAAGGCCCTGCTGTACTCGTCATAGGCATCCGTCTCACCGGCCACTGAGAACAAGGCCTTGGCGTATCTCTTTGCCAAAATAACATTTTTCATGCCATTGCCCCCACTTGCTCGAGATAATCCTCAACCATCTTTGTCTGATCGGCCTCGCTGAAATTCTTTCTGATAATATCTGCCGCCAACGCCGCCGCCTGCTCGGCAACGTCTTCACGCAACTTTTGCTTGGCCTTGCTTAGTTCATTATGCACGGAAGCCACCGCCTTACGCTTGATATCCTCGGCGCTGCGTTTGGCGTCTCCGATAATTCTGGCTTTCTCCTCTTCGGCCTGCGTCCTGGCGGTTTTAAGGATATTATCGACCTCCTGACCAATGCCGCTCAGTTTAACCTCACATTCCTTGTACGATTTCTCGACCTCAGTCCGCCGCTCATGCAAATCCTCAAATTGGTTGACAATGGCCATGCGGCGATCGGAGAGTATCTTGCCAATGGGCGGAATGACGTATTTAACCATAATCACCACCAGAGCCGCAAAATTCATACAGCGCCAACCAAAATTAACCAGCCGGGTATGGCTGATTAACTCGTGATGCGCCCCGCCATGCTCACCGGCATAGGCCACCGCCGCCACTGCCAGACCGGCAATGACTGCCGTCAACACCAATTTAATTTTTTTGCTTCCTAAATTCATTCTCACGCGGCCCTCCCTAATATCTTGTCGGCCATATCTCTGGCAAAACTGTCTAGCCGGCTCTGCAACTCGCCTTTCGCCTTTTCGAATTGGCCGGCAATATCCGCCAGGCCGGCGCTTTTTTCCTTATCCGCCTCAAGCCGCACCGCCGCTATCTTTTCAGAACCACCGGCCAGGGCAGCGCCGCGCATCACGTCAAACTCCTCCTTGGCCTTGCTTCTGGCCTCAGCCAATTTCTGACCAGACTCTTCCAGGCGCAGCCGGGAATTCGTTTCAAAGGTCTCAATATCCGTTTCCAACGTCGCAACCTCTTGCCGCCGTTCCTTCAGCATAGCCCGCACGGGCCGATATAAGACCGCGTTCATTACAGCAATTAAAATAAGAATATTAAGGATGTGAATCCACATCGTTGCATCAATTGTGATCATCCTGCCGCTCCTTTTAAATATGATGGTTCAGGGGGGGTATAAAAAGATGCTGCCTTCCCTGTGGCTTTTAAGGCGCCGTTCTCTGAAAAGTCGAATTCTTTAGCAGATAAAATTTGGGCTGTCAACCCCTTTATAGTTTTAGAAGACAGGTTTCAGGAAACAGAAGGCGGTACAAAAACCGCGCTCCATATTCCTGAAATTCAAGTACCATCAGGTCATTTGCCCCGCAACAATGTCATATACCCTGGCCAGGGCCTCAGGCAATTTATCCACCATCGTACCACCCGCCTGAGCCATATCAGGTCGGCCGCCGCCGCCGCCGCCCACCAGAGCGGCAACCTCTTTCACGATTCTCCCGGCCTGACATTTTGAGGTTAAATCCTTGGTAACAACAGTCAATAAAGCCACCTTGCCGTTTAATTCACCACCAAGGACAATAACGCCGCTGCCAATTTTATCCCGCATTCGATCGCCGATTTCCCGCAAGGTCTTGGGAGAGTCCAAGGTTATTTGCGCCGCCACAACCTTTACACCCTGAACGTCACGGCTCTCGGCCAACATATCGTCAAGACCAGACAATGACAATTTGGAGGAGAGAGCGGCAACCTCTTTCTCCAACTCCTTCTGATGCAGCAATAAAGCATTAATTTTAACCGTCAGTTCGGTGGGGCCGCATTTTAAACGATCCGCCAGACCGGTTAATTCCGCCCTGGCTTTCTGGTAATCGGCAAAGGCCGCTCGGCCGGTAATGGCCGTAATTCGGCGTACCCCCGCAGATATCCCTGTCTCACTTATTATCTTAAACAAACCAATCTCACCCGTGGCCCCAACGTGAGTGCCGCCGCACAGCTCCGTACTAAAATCACCAAAACCAACAACTCGAACCTTATCACCATATTTTTCGCCAAAAAGAGCCATGGCCCCAGATTTTTGCGCGGCCTCCCGATCCATAATTTTGGTTGCCATGGGAATATTGCGCCTGACTGCCTCATTGACCAAGCCTTCAATCTCCACCAACTCATCTAAGCTCAGGGCGGAAAAATGGGTAAAGTCAAACCGCAGGCGCTCTGCCTCCACCAGGGAACCGGCTTGTTTTATATGCCCGCCCAATGTGCGGCGCAGAACCGCCTGCAGGAGATGCGTCGCCGAATGATTGGCGGCAATATCCCGGCGGCGGCCGGTAGTTACCCGCAACTGCGCCGTATCCCCCACCGCCATCTCACCGTCTTCCACGCTGACCTTATGCAAAAACACGCCATCAGCAGTTTTAATGGTATCTAGCACCCGGCCCCGGCCGCGCGGGCCGCTTATCTCGCCCTGATCACCGCTCTGGCCGCCGGACTCCGCGTAAAATGGCGTAGCGGCACAGGCTATCAGCACGCACTCACCGCTGCCGCCCCTTGCCGCCGCCGCCCCGTCTCCAGCAATTATCGCCGTAATTTTAGCGTCACTTTGCCGGGTTTCGTAACCCAAAAATTCCGTCTTTCCCGCCTTGGCGGCCAATTGTTTTAACCCTGGAGCCGTTTCCGGCAGGGCGCACACACCGGCCTGTCGTGACTGGCAACGCTGTTCGTCCATAGCCAGATTAAATCCCGCCTCATCGATAGAAAAGCCCTTTTCCCTGGCCATATCCCGAACAATATCCACCGGGAAACCAAAGGTATCATACAATTTAAAGA
>JAADIV010000113.1 GCA_013151175.1 Deltaproteobacteria bacterium
ATCAGCCGCCTCATTCTTTAACCCGAATTTATATAATTATGAAAATTGACAATATGACGACCAGCAACTGTAATGGCCTCTCTGCGCTCCCAGTACCCCGTCTGAAAATATTTCCGGCATTGCTCATTGTCTGCATGGTTTTCTTGATCGGCCCATGGGGAAATTGCCAGGCTGCCACAGCCAATACCATTTTTCTGCCCCTGAAGATAAATGCAGCGGTCAATACCAGGCAACTGGCAAATGAGGCGGACACCGCCCTGCAGACAGCCATTAAATCCAAGGGCTTTAAGCTGTTCGCCAGGCCGGCAGCCCAAAAAGATCTCGACTATAACGGCAGCTGGCCACCCGCGCCGCCGTCACTTGCCAAACTGCCATTACCCAAAGGGATAGAGTATATAGTTACCGGCAGCCTTACGCCTTTAGGCAGCCGAATAAGCGTTGACATGCGGGTCTTTGATATTTTTGCACCCGCTCAGAGCAAATATTTTTATCAGGAAGGCAATAAAATTGACCTGACCCGGATATTAGCTAAAATCAGCACTGACATAATTGCCTTTACCAACCGTAACGCGATAATTGCCAAGATTACCATCAGCGGTAATAAAAAAATAGACTCCGGGGCAATTATGCAGAAAATCAAGCTCCGTTCCGGGGACAAATACGACCCGGCTCTGGTCAAAGAGGCAATCAAAGATGTCTATAAGATGGGTTATTTCAATAATATCACCGTTTCCTCTTCGCCTACAGAGCGAGGACGTCATCTCGATTTCAAGGTGCAGGAGAAATCGGTTATCGGCGCGATCTCAATATCCGGAGAAAGTGAAATTTCTGAGGACGATATTCGCGATGTAATCAAGCTGTCGCCCAATAACATCATTAGAAATAAGGATGTGCGCGCCTCAATAGAGGGAATCAAAAAACTCTACAAGGATAAAAGTTATTTTAACAGCAGGGTCACAGCCAAAATTGAGCCGCCAAAGTCCGGTAAGGTTAACGTAAATTTCCATATTAAAGAGGGCAAAAAGGTTTATATTGAGGATATAAGCTTTACCGGTAATAAGGCGTTTAAGGCTAGAAAGTTGAAAAAGATTATGCAAACCGCTGAAAAGGGCTGGTTCTCGTGGTTTACCAACAGCGGCATCTTAAACCACGATATTGTTGAGCAGGATTCGGCCAGGCTCGCGGCCTTTTATCATAATCATGGTTATGTTGACGCCAAGGTCGGCAAGCCCAGGGTATCAAAAAAGCATGGAGGGATTTACGTCAATTTTGCTATCTTCGAAGGGCCGCGTTACAAGGTGGGCAGCGTTGATATTTCAGGCGATCTAATCGAGAGCAAAACCGCCTTGCTAGCCCTGACCAAATTGCACAAATCCAAATATTTCAACCGCAGACTTCTCCGTGATGATGTTCTGAAAATAACGGATCGTTACGCCGAAAAGGGCTATGCCTTTGCCGAGGCCAATCCGATTACCGACAAGGATATGGCTAACAAACGCATCAATGTCAATATCCGGATAAATAAAAAATCCCTGGTGCATATAAACAGAATCAGCATTAAAGGCAATTCCAGAACCAGAGACAAGGTAATTCGCCGCCAGATGCTAGTGAAGGAAGGCGGTATTTTCAACGCCACGGCCCTTAAAGCCAGTAAACAGCATCTTGAACGGCTTGATTATTTTGAACACGTTGATGTTATGCCGCAGCCAACTGCCGACACAAACAAGATGAACATCCTGGTTAATGTGAAAGAAAAGGCTACCGGCAATTTCAGTATCGGGGCAGGATACAGCTCGGTGGACAGCTTTATGTTCATGACCGAAGTCAGCCAGAATAACTTCCTGGGCAAGGGCCAACGGGTAGCGTTAAAGGCAAATATCAGCAGCAACAGCAATGAATACGACTTTAGCTTTACTGAACCGCACCTGGCGGACAGCGACCTGTTATTCGGCTTTAATTTCTATAACTGGTCACGTGACTATGATGATTATACCAAAAAGTCCAAAGGGGTTGGCCTGAGATTAGGACATCCGGTCTGGAATACATGGTATCTGTCGGGAGCCTATAGTTTCGATGACACCATCCTTACCAACGTAAGTGCAACCGCCTCGCAAACTATTCTTGATTCCATGGCTATCCGTTATACAAGTTCGATCAAAATTGGCCTCTCAAAGGATACCCGGAATAACCCCATCAATCCAACTAGCGGCGTTATTTACTCCATAACCGTTAAATACGCCGGCGGCCCCTTGGGCGGCGACAGTGATTTTACCAAATTCGAGGGCACCACCAGTTATTACTACCCTCTGCCCGGAGATACCACCCTGCATAACAAGCTGTCTTTTGGCTGGGCCTTTGCCAATTCTAGCAACAAGCTGCCAGTTTTTGAGAAATTTTATCTGGGCGGCATTAATACTATCCGTGGTTTTAAAGCGGCCCAGATCAGCCCCCGTGATCCGGTGACCGGCGAGAAAATTGGCGGTGGCAAAATGTGGTATTACAACCTGGAATATATCTTCCCCCTGCTGAAAAGTGCCGGGCTGCGCGGTGTAACATTCTTTGATGCCGGTAATGTCTATGATGAACACGACACCTGGGATTTCAATAACATAAAGAAGAGCGTTGGCTTCGGCTTTCGTTGGCGCTCACCCATGGGGCCGTTGCGCCTGGAATGGGGTTATAATCTTGATCCCACCAAATACGAACAACAGAGCAATTGGGACTTCAGTATGGGCGGCAGTTTTTAGGCCGGTTTGCCCACTTCATAATCAATTCTTAGCAAATAAGTGCATCTTTCCTATAGTTTTTCCAAACTTATAGATTTTGTCTCCAAGGGGACAGAATCGCTGCGGATCGCCGGTCTACGTGCCCCGGCTGCCGCTCTCCTGGCCGCCAAGGCGGCCCAGACGGCCAACCGGCCGGTGCTCTGTATCACCGCCGGCGAATCGCAGGCGGCGCGGCTGGCCCAGGATATGGAGTTGTTCAGCCCACTACCGGTTTACCACTATCCCGGTTATGAGATTCCGCCCTACACCCCGCTGTCTCCTGATCCCGCCACCACCGCCCTGCGCCTGGATGCCCTTTACCATATAAGTACCAGCGTCAGTCCTTACCTGGTAACCTCTTCGGTCGAGGCCCTGTTACGCAAGGTTATTCCGGCCGCCACTCTCAATAATGCCGCTGAATTAATTATCAGCGGTGAAGAGATCGAGCAGAACCGGCTGACCCGCTCCCTGGCAGCATCAGGTTATGAGCAAATGAATCTGGTGCAAAACGCGGGTGATTACAGTCTGCGCGGCGATATTTTAGACATATTCCCACCGGGTTTTTCCTATCCTATCCGCATAAATTTCTTTGGCGACTTCGTGGAGACGATCAGACTTTTCGACCCCATAAGTCAGCGTTCCGTGCGTGAGATCTCTGAGGCCGAAATAATTCCGGTGAGTGATATTCTCTATCCCGCCGCCGCAGCTGAAAATAATGAATTACGGCAGCGCCTGCAAACTGCCGCCCGTGATCTTAATTGGCCGGCAAACGAACTTACGGCAATTGATGAGAAGATCAGTCAGAAACTTAAATTCCCCGGTATCGAATTCTTTTTGCCAATCTTTCACACGGCTTTAAGCGATCCCATAAATTATCTGCCTCCCAAAACCCTGGTGCTGCTCCTTGATCCACCGGCAATCAAGAGATCATGCGGCCTGGTCTGGGAGAGAATTAGCGCGAATTATGAGGCGGCGGTAACCGGGCAGGCCATCATCCCACCGGAGCAGCTTTTTCTCAGCCAGAGTGATCTGTCACAGAGATTTAAACAGTATAAAGCCTGCGAACTGCATGACTTTGAGAGCGTTGACATTCAGCCGGTTGAAAGCGGCAAAGAGCAGCCGGACGGCGCTGCTGCACCAACGCAAGCCATTAAAATAAATAGCGGTAATCATAATCTACTTAAACAGCACCTGAATTTACAACGCAAGAAACACGGCCTGCTGCCGCCCCTGGCCCAGAGTATTCGTGACTGGCTGAACCAGGGGGATCATATTCACATCGCCTGCTGTTCAGAGCGCCATCGCGACCACCTTTGCCAGATGCTCGGCAATTATGATCTGACTGTGGCAAAACCTGCCGGCCCGCCAAAGTCACTGCATGATACCAGGGGGATAATTCAGCTATATCCACATCCCCTTTCCGCCGGCTTTGACCTCCTTGATGAGCAGGTTCATTTCCTGTCTGAAACAGAACTGTTTGGTGAAAATCGCCTTTTAAAACCCCGCAAGAAAAAAAAGGTTCGTTCCCCAGATGCTCCGCCCCTTAATTTCGAGCAGCTGCAACTCGGTGATATTGTTGTGCATAGCGCCCATGGCCTGGGAATTTATGAGGGTATTATCAATATGAAAATGGCTGATGCGAGCCATGATTTTTTGCAGATATCATACAAGGACAACGATAAACTCTATGTGCCGATGGAGCGGATTAACACGGTCAGTAAATACAACGGCATATCCGACAACCCGCCGGCCATTACCCGCCTGGGCAGCAAATCATGGAGCCGGGCCAAGAAAAAGGTGCAGGAGGCGGTTTGGAAGGTAGCCCAAAGTCTACTCAACCTCTACGCCCGGCGGCAGACGGAAAAAGGCACGGCATTTTCGCGGCCGGACTCACTCTTCCAGGAATTTGAGGAGTCCTTTCCCTATGATGAAGCCCCCGGTCAGATCAAGGCGATCAACGATGTTATTGCCGATTTGACCTCGGAACGCTGCATGGATCGTCTTATCTGTGGTGATGTGGGATTTGGCAAGACGGAGGTAGCGGCGCGCGCCGCCTTCAAGGTCGTCTGCGATGGCTATCAGGTTGCGATTCTGGTACCCACGACAATCCTATCCGAACAGCACGCCCAAACCTTCAGAGAACGCTTGGCGGGCTTTCCGGTGACCGTTGACTGCCTGAACCGTTTTCGCAGTGCAGCCGAGCAGCGCCAGATTATTGCCGATGCCAAAGGCGGTAAAATCGACATTATTATCGGCACCCACCGCCTGCTCTCCAAAGACGTGGGCTTTAGCCGTCTGGGATTATTAATTATTGACGAAGAACACCGTTTCGGGGTAACTCACAAAGAACGTCTCAAATTATTACGGGCCGATGTTGATGTCCTGACCCTCACAGCCACACCCATCCCGCGCACCCTGCAAATGTCACTCCTGGGAGTGCGGGATTTATCACTTATCCAGACCCCGCCCCGCCATCGGCGCTCCGTCAAGACCTTTGTGGCCGAATATGATGATCTGGTTATCAAAGAGGCGGTGGTCAGGGAACTGCAACGCGGCGGCCAGGTTTTTTTAGTCCATAACCGGGTGCAGTCGATCCATGAGGTGGCCTCAAAGGTACAGAAATTGGTGCCAGATGCCAGGATCGCCGTGGCCCACGGCCAGATGCCGGGTAAAATTCTGGAAGAGATTATGGTTGATTTTATCCATAAAAAGGTCGATGTTCTGATCTGTACAACCATAATTGAGTCGGGGCTTGATATTCCCAATGCCAACACGATTATCATCACCAGAGCCGACCGCATGGGACTGGCGGGGATATATCAACTACGGGGCCGGGTTGGTCGCAGCAGCGAACAGGCCTACGCCTATCTGCTTGTCCCCTCCATGGAGAATATCGGCAGGGACGCCAGACAACGGATGCGGGCTCTTATGGATCATAACGAGTTGGGCGGCGGCTTTAAGCTGGCGATGAGCGATCTACAGATCAGGGGCGGCGGCAATATTTTAGGTGAATCGCAAAGTGGTAATATCGCGGCAGTGGGTTACGACCTCTACCTTGACTTGCTCCAACAAACAGTGGAAGATTTAAAAAGGCAGGCCAGCGATGAAAAAGCGCCGCCAGAAATTGAGATTGAGCCGGAAATAAGTCTGAATATCTCCGCCTTTATCAGCGAGAAATACATTCCAGATCCCGATCAACGCTATATCGCCTACCGGCGTATTGCCGCCCTTAAATCGGCAGAAGGGGCTCTTGATCTGGAAAATGAATTTATTGACCGCTACGGTAAACTGCCGGCCGAAACCAAAAATCTCCTGGAGACCGTCAGTTTAAAAGAGGAACTTAAACCTTTAAAAATTACCAAACTTGAGCAGGGGCCGGCAAATCTGGTGTTCTCCTTTGCTCAGGAGACGCCAGTCTCGCCCCAACAGATTCTGATCTTCATAAAAAGCAGCCCGAATCATTGCCGTCTGCTGCCCGACAGCCGCCTGGTGGTGGAAATAGCCGCAGCCTCTACTGAGTCAATATTTGCGCGGGTCAAAAAAATATTGCACGCAATCTGGTAGCAGGGTAGTCTCCGGGCAAGCGGTCACAGGGCACACCTGCTGTGGACGATGGGCAAGGCTTATGTAGCGCCAGTACACGGTGCGTTGCCGGACTCTTACCATAAATTTAATCCCCACGCCGAGGATTATTATATTCAGGAATAAAAATTATATGCGAATCTCAAAAATTTTTTTGGTAACATTGTTGTTTGTTTTATGCTCCCTGACGGCCAAAGCCAAGTTGGTTGATAGAATTGTCGCGGTGGTAAATGACGATATTATAACTCTTTCCGACCTTAACGCGGCGGGCAGGCCATATTTCCAGGCCATTATGCGCAGGGCTCCCGCTGATCGGCAGGCGGCAGAGCTTAATAAGGCCAGAAAAAAAGTTATCGGGCAGCTAGTGGATCGTTTGCTTATAAAGCAGCGGGCGGCACAAATCGGCATTGAGGTCAGCAAGGCGGATATTGATCAGGCAGTGGCCTCTATTCTTCACAATAATAGAATAAATATGAAGAAATTCCGCCACGATTTACGGGCCATAGGAACCAGCGAAGCCGATTATCGCCGAAAGATTAAGGCCCAAATTCTCAAATCACGTTTAATCAGTTTTGCAATCAGATCCAAAATCGTCATCACCGAGCAGAAAATCAAACAATATTATGACCATAATTACACGGCGGCGCGGATCAAGACAACCGGCTATCATATTCTCCAGATAGGACTTTTATGGGGTGCTAAATATCGCGCCAAAACCCAGGAAGAGGCCCGGAAAAATGCTGAATATGCCAAGAAGAAGCTATTAGCCGGCGGCAATTTTGCCGAATTAGCCAAAGAACTTTCCGACCTCCCCTCCGCCGCAGATGGCGGTGATCTTGGCCAGTTCAAAAAGGCGGATATGGCGCCGTATATGGCTAAAGCGGTTCTAACCATGCACGTTGATGAGATCAGTAAAATTCTCCAGACCCCTGTCGGCTACCAGATCCTTAAATTAAAATCAGCGCCCGGCCATGAGATCCCCAAGCTAGCTGATGTCAAAGATGAGATAAAGGCCATTCTTTACAAGCAGGAGGCAGAAAAGGACTACCAGGAATGGTTGGACAAACTGCGCCGCAAGGCCTTTATCAAATACAACCCGTAAAATCTGAGTACGGCTGTTAGATGGCGGAAAGGTTTACAGACTGTGTGGTAATCAAGGTCATAGACTGCGGGGAAGCGGATAAATTAGTGACCCTGTACTGCCCAAAGGCCGGCAAATTAAATGTAATCGCCAAGGGTGCCAAGCGCAGTAAGAAAAGATTTGTCAATAAGCTTGAGCCCTTTTCTCATCTAAGTATTCTTTATAATGATAAATACAAGCTGCCACTCATTACCGAAGCCGCGCTTATAGCCAGTTTCCTGCCGCTGCGCCGCCAGTTTCTGCTCTACGCGGCGGCCACTCTGATTTGTGAGCATCTCTATTATTGGACTGCCGCAAGCGATGGTGACCCCGTTCTCTTCGACTGGCTGCTCTGGTCATTAAATGAGTTGAGTAAGAGCGGCGCCCCCCAAAACACCCTGGTTCTCTTTTTAACCAAGCTCTACGGCATATTGGGATACCAACCTGATTTCAGCGGCTGCACTACCTGCGGCAGTCTCGATCCGTCCAATGCTCCCTACGGTTTTCAAACTGGCCGCGGCACTGTTATTTGCCGTAAATGCAGCCGGGAAGACAAACCGGCTATTCCCCTGGCCATCCCGACCATTAAATTACTGGATATGTCCTTTAAGCTGCCCATGGCCAAATTATCCCGCCTCAAATTAAACCGTAATTCCAACCGCGAGGCCCTCAGGATGTTCCAGTATTATGGCCGCTACCTGCTGGATAGAGATTTTCAGACCTGGCGTTATATCCTTTAGGTCTATACCTACGCCTGACACCTGCCCCCTGAATAACGGCTTGTCTTTTGCCCCCGACATTGTTATAAAGGTGAGATAAACATGGGCGATTAACTCAGTGGTGAGAGTGCCACCTTCACACGGTGGAAGTCACAGGTTCAAATCCTGTATCGCCCACCACTACCTACCATATTAAGATCAGTAACGACCATATCCTGGTGCCATTATACCTTGACTTTTCCCCGAGCATAACCAGGATATTGGTTCCTATGCCGCATCCCTCTTTTGATCCCCGCAATTCTTCATTATTGTTGGGCCTCTCACACAATCTTTACAACAACTTGAAGAGGGAACTTATACCTATCCGCCAAATCGCTCAAAGACGAAAGTCTTGCCACCACGGTTTTTTTATTGACCCACATATTACATTGTAGTACAATGGGCCTTATCTTAGATCTGGTACATCCATAAAATATTTGAATTACGGGATTTTTTTATGGATGTATCCTAAATTTTAAATATTAGGAGTTAGAGATGAACAAAGGACGAAAAGCGGTAATTATCTTCACCACCTTATTCTTCACTCTGAGTCTGGCGTTATCGGCCCAGGCCGTAATCAAAATTGGCGTCCTGGCCAAGCGCGGCGCCCCGAAAGCTATGCAGAAATGGGGGCCAACCGCAGCTTATCTCAGCCAGAAACTGGGTGACAAAGTAGTTATTATTCCGCTGAAATTCACGGCCATTGAACCCATGGTCAAGAATGCCAGAATCGACTTTTTGCTAGCCAACTCCGCTTTCTATGTGGGTATGGAGAAAAAATATCAGGCCAAGGCTGTCGCGACCTTGATTAACTCCCGACAGGGTAAGGCCCTAAAGACGTTCGGCGGCGTTA
This sequence comes from Deltaproteobacteria bacterium, assembly GCA_013151175.1. GTDB lineage: Bacteria > Desulfobacterota > Desulfobulbia > Desulfobulbales > VMSU01 > JAADIV01. The sequence continues at coordinate 9,079 of JAADIV010000113.1, forward strand.
TTATTGTCACCAAGAACAGCCCTATCAACTCCTTAAGCGACATCAAGGGTAAAAAATTCATGCTCGTCAAATTTTCATCATTCGGCGGCAGCCAGATGGCCTGGCGTCTTTTCGTAGATAACGGGATCAATCCCAGAACCGATTTTGCCTCCTTAATCGAAGGCAAAAAGCATGACAACGTGGTGTTGGCGGTAGAGCATGGCGTTGTCGATGCCGGCACCATCCGTTCCGATACCCTGGAGAGGATGCAGGCGGAAGGCAAGATAAAAATCAGTGACTTCAAGATCATTCACCAAATAAAGGATGGTTTCCCCTTTGTGCACAGCACCCGCCTCTACCCCGAATGGCCTATGGCCGCCCTGCGCGCCACCTCTCCGGCCCTGGCAAAGAAGATGGGTACGGCCCTGAGAGCCATGAGCGCTGACAGCCAGGCCGCCAAGGCCGCCAAGATTGTGGGTTGGTCTAACGCAGCCGACTACTCTTCAGTGCGGGAGTGCCTGAAAACCATTAAATACGGGCCATTTGCCAACTAATTGAAGACCGAAAATATGCCCCCTACCAGGAGTCGGGGGCGGAGAAAATAATATGGCAGAAAAACAAAGGGGCATAGCCTTTAAATTTGTTCTTATATCATCGGCGTTGGCCGTTGTTTTACTAGGTGTAATGACGGTTATTATCATCAAGGCGGCCCGGAATTCTGAAGCTGCCCTGGCCGCTAATTTTGTCCAGACCCTTGAGCAAAATCTTGATGCCAAGGAAGAATCAACCCGGCAGGGTATAATCGCAAAGGGCAAGTCCATCGCCATGCTGCTTGACAAGATAAGCTCCACATTTATCATTGGCTATGATTTTGATTCCCTGCAGAAATTGGCCAGGGATGCCGCCATGGACAAGGATATTGCCGATGTCTTCTTTACCGACCCGGCCAATAAACCGCTAACCACAGCCGAAACCATTAAACCGGGTATGGTGGCGATAACGCAGCCGGTGAAGTTTGAAGGCAAGGTAATCGGACAGGCGGTTATCCATCTAAGTATGACTCGTATAAATAAGGCCAAGAAGGCTATTGTTGTCGATATTACCAAGGACAAGGAAGATGTAGCCACGGCTATGGCGGCCTCGACCCGCCAACTGACTATCTGGTTTGCCGGTCTGGCATTGGGCCTCATTATTATCCTCTGCCTGGCTATCTATTTCTGCCTCCGGTATCTGGTGATTCGGCCAATAACCACCATCGGCAATAAACTAACCGCGACCACCGTCAGGGTATCTGACGCCTCCGGCGAGTTGAGCGGTTCTAGTCAGTCTCTGGCCGATGACGCCTCATCCCAAGCCGCCTCCGTTGAAGAGATATCCGCCTCCATTGAGGAAATCTCCTCCATGACCCGCCGAAACTCTGATAATGCGGGGCAATGCGACATCCTTATGAAGGCGGTAAGCGAGGTGGTAATCACGGCCAATGAATCAATCCGCAATCAGGCCGAATCAATGGACGAAATTTCCAAGGCTAGCACGGAAACCTCCAAGATAATCAAGACTATCGATGAAATCGCCTTCCAGACCAATCTTCTGGCTCTGAATGCCGCAGTGGAGGCGGCCAGAGCCGGAGAGGCCGGGGCCGGTTTTGCCGTGGTGGCGGAGGAGGTTCGTAATCTGGCCATGCGTTCTGCCGAAGCAGCCAAAAATACCACCCAACTTATTGAAGACACTGCGGCTAAAATCAATGAAGGGCGCCGCCTGGCAGTAGAAAGTAATGAGAAATTTTCTGCAGTTACAGAGAAAATTGCCCAGGCCGGCGGCCTGGTAAGTGAGATATCCACCGCCTCCGAAGAGCAGAATACCGGTTTGCACCAAGTGAACACGGCTATCAGCGAGATAGATCAGGTAACTCAGCGCTCAGCGGCCAATGCCGAGGAAACAGCTAGCGCCGCCACTGAACTGCTCGCCCTGTCCAGGGAAACAACAGGGCATATTGGCCGCCTGATGCTAACCCTCACCGGTAATAGCAAAAAAACGAAAGGTTTAGTAGCTGCCACAAATTCAACAGCACCAACCGCCGGTACCCGGATCAAGAAGCCTAAGATTAAGTCCCTGACGGCATCGGCCCCCAAGGTATCTCCGGCAACCGCGACAGCGCCGAGAGCTATTATCCCCATGGACACAGATGAGGAATTTGAAGATTTTTAGCCGCCTTTCAGGCGATTATCACCTCATCCGGTAATTCATTGGTATCATCGGTCTTGACGGGGAAATGTTCCGTCAGCACTGCCGCTACGCGCCCGATCTCCTGACAAAGCGCCTGGCAGGCAGTGCCTTTCTTAATCCCCAGAGCGACGGAGTGAGCGTGTTCCTGCAGGGACTCAGGCGTGATTTTCTGGTAAATTCCCCGGTCAGCTAATACCCTGACCTTACGTTCAAAGAGTGAAATAAAAAACAAAACACCCGTTTCATCGCGGGTCTTATACAATCCCCTTTCATAAAAAGCCGCCAACGCCCTTTCACTCACCTGCTCAATCAACCTTTTTTCGGGCGTAAACAATCGCTTAAGCGGCGGCACCAAATTGACTAGCCAGGCACAAAGGGGAATCAGGACAATGGCCAACCCGGCAAAATACCATAATGACGCGCCCAACCAAAGATCAGCCACGACCAGAGACAACAAACCCCCTATAACCAGACCAGCCGCAAGCCCCCCATCGGGATAATCATCGCTCTGATCCACCACCATTACCGCAATTTCACCCGCAGTTTTACCCTCTGCGGCCCGCACCGCCTGCGCGATGATATCTTTATCATGCTCACTAAAAAGAGATTCTGCCTTCATCACCACCCTCCTGAGGCCCCG
>JAADIV010000115.1 GCA_013151175.1 Deltaproteobacteria bacterium
CAAAGATCATCAGGACAATTAATACGAAATTAATTTTAATTAAGCGCATGAAAAGCTCCGGCAATTAGCTTAGATATCCAGAAAGGTCTTATCATTATTAAAAATTTCGCAGCCATCAACCGTTACGCCGGCCATATTTTCAAGGCGCACACCGCCCCAACCGGGGATATAAATTCCTGGCTCAATGGTAACCACCATGCCCGCTCGCAATTTTTTGGCACACCTGGGACCAAGGCGGGGTTCCTCGTGTACGGCAACGCCCACTCCATGCCCCAGGCTATGGCCGAAGTTTGCCCCAAAACCGTTGGCCGATATTATGGATCTGGCGGCGGCATCAACATCTTTACAGAGGGTGCCGGGTGATATTGCCTTAATGGCCGTGAGTTGGGCCTGGCGTACTATGCGGAAAATATTTACTGTTTGCGGGGTGGGGGTACCCAACACAATACTTCTGGTCATATCAGAGCAATAACCGGCCAATACCAGGCCCATATCAATGATAAGCGGTACCCCCGGCACTATTTTATGCCTGCTAGGGACGGCGTGAGGCATAGCCGCATTTGGGCCGCTGGCAACAATGGTGGCAAAACTGGGCCCGGTGGCGCCAAGTGTCCGCATGGCATTTTCTAGCCGCAGTGCCACGTCAATTTCCGTATCTGCGGCGCTAATGGTCGGGTAAATCTCCTGGAATACACGTTCATTAAGCCGCACAGATCGGCGGATCAGATCGAGTTCAAGGTGGGATTTGTTTACCCGCAATTTTTCAACCAGATTACTTATCGGCAGAAGTGCTATGTGGAGATCCTGACATATATTTTTAAGTCGTAAAGCCTGTTCATATAAAAAATAATGTGATTCAAAAGCTAGGGTGCATAAGTTAAGGGACTTGCAGAGGCGGGCAAGCAAACCCCAAAGGCCGTTTTTATAGATCATGACCTCAAAATTGCTGCACTCCCGCTCCGCCTGTTCCTGATAACGAAAATCCGTCAATAATAACGGTGTTCCAGACCTGGGAATCAGCAGATAGCCGGATGATTCGGAAATATCATAATCCCTGGCGCTAAAGGAGCTCAGGTAAAAACGATTGTCGGGCTGGCTGATCAGAATAGCGTCAATTTTTCGCCGTTGGAGACGGGCCTGTATTGTCTTTATTTTGCACATATCGAGGATTAGGAATTTAAGGACTTGTTCGTTTATTTCGTTACAAGTCATAAGCGGCCAAGTTTGTCCAGTTCATGCTTGAGTTAAAATGTTACTTCGGATACATATTAACTTTTAAATTACGGAACTGAAAGGGCTAATTATGCGGGCGGCAATGTATTACAATAACAGCGATATACGGCTAGAAGAGGTGCCAACACCGGAAATAGGCGCCGGAGAGCTCCTGGTTAAAATTCACGCTAGCGGTATTTGCGGTAGCGATGTTATGGAGTGGTATCGGCTAGGAAAAGCCCCGCTGATCCTGGGCCACGAAATCGCCGGGGAGGTGGTTGAAGTTGGCTCCGGGGTGACGAAATTTCAACTGGGAGACAGGGTAACCGCCACTCACCATGTGCCATGCCAGGCATGTCATCTATGCCTCTCCGGCCACGAGACCGTATGCGATATGCTGCTTGGCGGCAGCCATTTTGATCCGGGCGGTTTCTGCGAATACGTCCGTCTGCCCGCAGTTAATGTGGAGCGGGGAACCTGGAAACTGCCGGACAGCATGAGCTATGAAGCGGCTACCTTTGTTGAACCGCTAGCCTGTGTCTTGCGCGGGCAACGGCGGGCAAAATTTCGGCCTGGAGCCAGTGTGTTGGTTTTAGGCAGCGGCATCGCCGGGCTTTTGCATATTCACCTTGCCGCTATGAGCGGGGCGGGACTGGTGGCTGCCACCGATATTCATAACTTTAGACTGGCGGCCGCCAAAAAGTTTGGCGCAAATGCGGTTTGCCTCGCCTCTGACGATGTTGCTGCTTTTTTCAAAGAGAATAACCACGGCCGGGGTGCGGATGTGGTTATTGTTTGCGCTAGTGCTGAAGCCGCCTTTAGGCAAGCCATGGAGGCGGTGGGCCGGGGCGGGGTTATTCTGGTGTTCGCTCCAACGATGGCGGGGGTTACCCTGCCCTTGTCCGTTAATGATATTTTCTGGCGCCGCGATGTGACAATTACCACAACCTATGCCGGCGGCCCCCGCGATTGCCTGGCGGCACTGGAGCTTATCAGCCATGGCCGCCTGCGTCTTAAGGAAATGATTACCCATCGCTTTGGTCTGGCGGATACCGTAAAAGGATCGCAACTGGTGGCGGCCGGGGGAGATTCAATCAAAGTAATTATTGAACCGCAAAAATGATAGTGTCCTGTCAGGAGTGAAATAGCAATATAACAGATTGATTCTTAAAGAAAAATAAGGAGAATATTATGCCGGAAGCTGATAAGGAAGGGAAACAATTTTACCAGGATGTGCCGATGAAGACAGATGGCTTTTTTTTGAAGGGCTGCAATTCTTTTGACTGGGGGATGAAGAATCGTTTAAGCCGGATTTTTAATCCCAGGAGCGGCCGCACTGTAATGCTAGCCGTTGACCATGGCTATTTTCAGGGGCCTACCACCGGCCTTGAGCGGATAGATCTTAATATTGTCCCCATTGCGCCTTATGCTGATACCCTGATGCTGACCAGGGGGATGTTACGATCGTCCTTGCCGCCATCATACAACAGGGGAATTGTGTTGCGGGCTAGCGGCGGGCCTAGCATACTGCATGAATTGTCAAATGAACATTTGGCGCTGGATATGGAAGAGGCCTTGCGGCTCAACGCGGCGGCTTTGGCGGTGCAGGTATTTATTGGCGGGGAATATGAGACGCAGTCTGTCCATAATATGACCCGCCTTATTGACAAGGGTATGCGATACGGAATGCCGATCCTGGCGGTAACAGCCGTTGGCAAAGAGATGAATCGCGATGCCAGATATTTCAGATTGGCCTGCCGAATGTGCGCTGAACTTGGAGCGACTTATGTAAAGACCTATTATATTCCCAAGGGGTTTGATACGGTAGCGGCCAGTTGTCCGGTGCCTGTAGTTATGGCCGGCGGCAAGAAAATCCCGGAGAAAGATGCTCTGACTATGGCGTACAACGCTGTCCAGGAGGGGGCGGCTGGTGTGGATATGGGCCGCAATATTTTTCAGTCGGAGGCCCCTGCGGCAATGATTCAGGCCGTTGGTAAAGTCGTGCATGAAGATATGCCTCCCAAGGAGGCTTATCAGTTTTATCTGGAACTTTGCCAAGGGTAGTAATTTTTCGGAATTACGTTAAAAGATGGATATAACCCGCATAGGCAGCCAAAAGGAGCAGGCCGTGCAGGCGGGTGATGGTATGCTTTTTGGCGATGGCAATGGGGATGAGAATCAGGGTAAAGGCCGTCATAATAGGCAGGTCACGGCTGAGGGTTTCAGGTGGCAGTTTAAATGGGGTGATAGCGCCCGTGCAACCCATGACCATTAACAGGTTAAAGAGGTTACTGCCCAGGATATTCCCCACCAAAATATCGCTGTTACGCCGCCGGATTGCCGATATACTGGAGGCTAGCTCCGGCAGGGACGTCCCCACGGCGGCAACAGTGAGGCCAATTACCAGTTCTGATAAGCCAAAAAAACGGGCCAAATCCACAGCGCCTTTGATGAAATATTCAGAGCCGAGCCACATGCAAATAAGACCGCCGAGACAAAGGATTATGATATAAAATAACGATGGCGTCAGCTTGGATTTTTCCGGTTTTACCGAGCCTGGCTGCCGGGTGGATTCTACCCAGCAGGCATAAATCGTATAGCCAACTAGCAGGCCCATAAATATTATTCCCAGATCCTTTGGGAATAATCCCCGATAGGCGACAAAAAGCAGCACCACATAAATCCCTGATAAAAGGTATAACTCGCGGGACAGGCGCTTAAAATTCATGGACAGGGGGTAGATGATGGCTGATAGTGCTAGGACAAGGCCAATATTGGCAATATTTGAGCCAACGATATTACCTAGCATGATTTGCGGGTGACCATGCAGGGACGCTAGTAAGCTGACGAATAATTCTGGCATTGAGGTGCCAAAGGCCACTACTGTCATGCCGATGAGTAACGAACTCATCCCCAGACGGGCCGCGAGTTTAACCGCACCGGAGATCAGCAGGTCGCCGCCCGCTACCAGCACCGCAAGCCCTAGGGTTAGAGCAAGAAATGCCATATTGAGAGAAGAAAAATTAGCAACAGGATGCATTTAAATTCACCATTTGGTTGATATGTCTTTTTACGATGAAAACACCATTCAGACCGTCAAGGATGCCGCCGATATTCTGGAAATTGTCGGCGAGTCCGTCAGTCTAAAGAAAACGGGGGTGAATTACAAGGGGCTTTGTCCTTTTCATTCTGAAAAAACTCCCTCGTTTACGGTTAACCCTGCTAGGCAGTATTTTCACTGCTTTGGCTGTTCTGAGGGCGGTAATGTCCTGCACTTCGTCATGAAGAGTCAGAATATGGGCTTTATTGAAGCGGTTAAATATCTGGCTGGCCGGTACAATATTGTGTTGCCGGAAAAGACATTGTCACCCCGGGAGCGAGAGAATTCCCAGAAAAAAGAGGTGATTTACCAGATTAACCGGCAGGCCGCTGCGGCATACCATGAATACTTGTTGCATACTCCCAAGGCGGCACGGGCGCGGCAATATCTCAAGGAACGCGGTATCCCGGCGGCAATTATCGAGGAGTTTGAATTGGGGTGCGCGCCACCGGGTTGGGATTTCGTCAAGCGGGCTCTGGCCGACTTTAACGAGCAGGATATTATGGATGCGGGCCTTGTGGTACAGGGGCAGCGCGGTACATACGACCGGTTTCGGGATCGCATGTTATCCCCCATATTCACTCATAATGGTAAGCATATCGGCTTCAGCGGCCGCATATTGGGGGACGGGCAGCCCAAATATCTTAATACTCCGGACTCCCTGGTATTTAATAAAGGTAATATCCTCCTGGGACTGTTCCAGAATAAGGCGGCAATCAGGGCCGCCGGCAAATGCCTGTTGGTAGAGGGGAATTTTGATCTTCTGGCTCTGGCCGCGCAAGGTATAAGAAATGTGGCGGCTCCCATGGGTACGGCCATGACCGCACAGCATGTGCGGAGTTTAAAGGGGTATATTAATGAGGCGATACTCCTATTTGACGGCGACCAGGCCGGGGTCAAGGCGGCCATGCGGGCGGTTCCCTTATTTTTAAATGCCCGTCTTGACGCTAAGGTTGTTGTTTTGCCGCCGAAGCATGATCCCGACACCTTTGTGAGAGAGTACGGTTCTGATGGGTTGGCCAAGAAGGTGGCTGAGGCCGAGTCTCTACCGGACTTTATCTTTGAGCATTTGACTCGTAAGCACGGCCTGTCCCTTGAGGGCAAAGGCCGGATAATCGAGGATTTGAAACCGGTTATCGGCGCTATTGCCGATGATTCTTTGCAGCGCACCCTCTTCGTCTCCCATTTCAGCCGTAAATTGGGGCTATTGCCTGAACAGCTTCTGGGACAGTTTACCTCTGGAGCGCAATCTCGGCAGGGGGAAAAATCATGGGGCAAAGAGGTTGGTGTGGTGGAAGAGGAAAATACCACGGCCGGCCGCAAGTTTAGTTTATCAAAAATAGAGGCGCAATTATTAGGTTTCCTGATTATTTATCCGGAGTATATCAACAGACTGGTGGAGGCTAGTCTTGACGAGGAGGTGACCAGCACCTCCGGGCAATTAATTTTGCAGCAACTCCAAAAGCTGGCGCAGGGGAATCAGGGCGGACCGGAACGGCTTATGGATATGGTTCAGGGGCCGGAACGGACATTTGTCTCGGAACAGTTAATTTCTCTGCCGCCTGCCAGTGATGGGGAAGTGGAGGAGGAGGTGTTGGAAAAGGTGCGTTGGCTAGAAAGAAATAGAGTGCATCGGCAGATGAAAAAATTAACCGCCCAGATTAATGAGGCCCAAAGCCAGGGAGATGATAAATCGTTGCAGACTCTGTTGGCGGCTAAGGATGAAATGCGTAAAAAAATGCAGGAGAAATAATTAATTACTGGTATTTTTTGGATAAATTGAATATCTCTTCGCCGTTGTTGAAAATATGGTTTCGTACTACGTTTATCATTAATGTAGTAATATCGCTAGGATATGATGATGGGTAAAAAGAAAAAAAATTCTCCAATATCCGGCTTGAAAATGAGATCTGCCGCAAGGGCGGGCAATAGTTTAGCCGCTCATGGTGAACCTGCTCAGGACGACCTGTTGGCGATGTTTGGCCAGCCCTTACCACCGGAAGAATTAGATCCCAAAACATATATTGGTACGGCTGGCATTGATAGTATTGACAGCATGGCCGGGAATCTTGATCCGGTGAAGGCGTATTTGCGGGAAATGGGGGTAAATCATCTGCTTTCTGCGGAGGAGGAGCTTAAGATTGCCAAAAAAATAGAGCTTGGAGATAGACACGTCCAAAATATTTTTTTATCCCTGCCCGTAGCCCTGATTTTTTTGACCAACCTGAAAGACAAGCTACAAAATGGCCGTTTGCCTGTAACTAAGGTATTCAGAGGCTTGGATGCAACTGATTTAGATCAGGTACAGCAAGCCAGAGAAACTTTTATCTGGCGGGTCTCAGAGGCCCAACGCCTGGAAAACGAACGACTGGCCTTATATGCCGATTTGCAGCATCCGGATATTGATAAAAATTCCGCAGTAAGGCTGATGGTGCGGATGGAGCGTAGTATTCATGCCATAGCCGCTCTTTTCGATGAATTCCGTTTTAAGAGCAAATACTTGGCCAATATGGCTGATGAGCTAAAAACTCTGCGTGAGCAGATGACCATGGCCCGGAAGGCGATAGACGATGGCACTTCCAGGCATGCTGCCAATTTTTTAGAGGATTTGGAATCTAGCAGCGGTATGGATTATGACACCGTAGAGCAGGCCTATATTGCGATGTGTCAGGCAAAAGGTTTTGGCGGTGTGGCCAAGAAATGTCTGGTGCGGGCAAATTTACGGTTGGTGGTCAGTGTCGCGAAGAAGTATGCCAACAGGGGTATGCAATTTCTTGATTTAATTCAGGAAGGTAATATCGGGTTGATGAAGGCCGTGGATAAATTCGAGTATCGTCGGGGCTATAAATTCAGTACTTATGCCACATGGTGGATTCGGCAGGCCATAAATCGGGCCATTGCCGATCAAGGCAGGACTATTCGTATTCCGGTGCATATGATTGACACTATCAACCGGCTGCGGAAGGCTGCCAAGGAATTTACCAGGGATAATGGCCGGGAACCTGATTCTGAGGAAATGGCGGAACTGACGGGGGTTGATGTGGAGAAGGTCAAGAGTATCCTGAAGGTCTCCATGGAACCCATGTCCCTGGACGCGCCAATTGGCACTGGCGATGATTCATTTTTGGCGGACTTTATCGAGGATGCTGACTCAGAGGCTCCCGATCAGGCAACTATCAAAAAAAGTTTGCACCACAATCTGGAGAAGGTGTTGTCCACCCTTTCTGCCAGAGAAGAACGAGTGCTGCGTCTGCGCTATGGTATTGATACCGCAGTTGATTTAACACTTGAAGAGGTTGGCCGTAATTTTGCGGTTACCCGTGAACGTATCAGGCAGATTGAGGCCAAGGCTCTGAAGAAACTGAAGCATCCATCGCGCAAAAATCAACTGTCTAGCTTTATGACAGATTGATGGCGTCATAAAAAAAGGTTGACCACTTATTGTCCCTTCCTTATAGTCCTTTTCTGATTTTCTCCGGTTTCCTGGGTTACGAATAATACTGGTATTGATAACATGGATTCTACGCGGGATTGGCTTACCCTGCACCTTGTCCCCGGACTTGGGGCGATGGGCTGCCGCACATTGATTGAGATGTTTGGAGGGCCGGCAAAGGTATTGGCGGCCGATTCCAAGGCCCTGGCTCAGGCTCCGGGTATTCACCGTAAGGTCATCGAGCTGATTACGGCCCGGCCCCCTTACAGAGAGGCCGAAGTGGAGCAGGAGCGGACGCGGGAATACGGGGTTGATGTGATAAGTTGGGATAATCCGGCCTATCCTGAGGCCTTGAGAACCATATATAACCCACCGATGCTTTTGTTTGTCAAAGGTGATGCCTCTCAACTGAACCGGCCGGCCATTGCGGTGGTGGGTTCCAGAGCCGCCACCAGTTACGGTCTCAAAATTGCCCGGCGGTTGGGGGCGGAATTGGCTGGCCATGGTTTGACTGTGGTGAGCGGCCTGGCCCTGGGGATTGACGCCGGGGCTCATGCCGGAGCCCTGGAGGCACATGGCTCCACCGTGGCTGTTGTGGGATGCGGGGTTGATGTGTCATATCCACGCCGCAATATGTCTTTGGCTAGCAGAATTGTCGGCAGCGGCGCGGTTATTAGTGAATACTCAATGGGGACGCAGCCGGATGCCTTCAGGTTTCCGGCCCGCAATCGGATTATCAGCGGTCTCTCCCTTGGGGTGGTAGTGGTAGAGGCGGCCACCCGTTCCGGCTCTCTGATTACCGCCCGTCTGGCTATGGAAGAGGGGCGGGAGGTCTTTGCTGTTCCCGGCCGGGTAGATTCGAGCAAGAGCGCTGGAACCCATAAACTCCTGCAGGATGGTGCCAAGCTAGTCTATCGGGTGGAAGATATATTCGAGGAATTATCCGTGCCGTTGGCCAATTTTGCCGTTGCCACGCCAAAAGAGACGAAAATACCGGCGTTGTCTGAACTTGACGCCACCGGGGTAAAAATTATGGCTGTTCTGGACGAATATCCTCAGCATTTTGAAATTATTATCAATAAGTCGGGGCTTGGCGCTCAAAAAGCGGCGGAGGTTTTGCTGCTCTTGGAGTTACAGGGGTTGGTCGAGTCTCTGCCCGGTCAGCAATACAGAGCCAAAAATGTGGCAGCCTGACAACCTGGGCTGTTGGTCAAATTTAATTTAAAGAGGTTTTAAACAGGTTATGGCAAAGGCATTAATTATTGTGGAATCACCGGCTAAATCACGCACCTTACAACGCTATCTGGGCAAGGATTTCGTGGTTAAGGCCTCGGTGGGACATATTCGTGACCTGCCGGTCAAGACGCTAGGAGTCGATATTGACCATGATTTTGCGCCACAGTATGAGACAATTCGTGGTAAGGGCAATATTATTGCCGATTTGCGCAAGGCGGCCAAGGCCGTTGATAAGATATTCCTGGCTCCTGATCCTGATCGTGAGGGCGAAGCCATTGCCTATCATATCCGCGAAAGTTTGAAATCAGCCAAAAAGCCGTTTTTTCGGGTTCTCTTTCACGAATTGACCAAGAAAGCAATTTTAAAGGCGATTGATAACGCCTCCACTATTAATCAGCGTCTCTTTGAGGCCCAACAGGCCAGACGAATTCTTGATAGACTGGTGGGCTATCAAATTTCACCGCTACTTTGGGATAAGGTGCGGCGTGGTTTAAGCGCCGGACGGGTACAATCAGTGGCAGTGCGCATGGTTTGTGAACGGGAAGAGGAAATCACTGCCTTTAATCCAGAGGAGTATTGGAGTTTTAACGCCTCTTTAGAGGGTGAGGTGCCGCCGCCATTTGAGGCCCAACTTGATAAAATTTCCAATAAAAAGATCAAGGTGGACAATAAAGCTGAGGCCGATCAGATTGCTGGAGACTTAAGAGCGGCCGATTACACCATTGACAAGATTAACAAGAAACAGAAAAGACGTAATCCGGCCCCGCCGTTTATTACCAGTTCCATGCAGATTGACGCCAACCGTAAGTTGCGATTTTCAGCCAAACGATCCATGATGTTGGCGCAGAAACTATATGAGGGGCTTGCGGTAGGCGGTGACGGCCCAACTGGCTTGATTTCCTATATGAGAACAGACTCGACTCGGATTAACGATGACGCCCTGGCCGAAGTCAGGGGTTTTATTGGTACAAATTACGGCTCTGATTTTCTCCCTGCCAAGCCGAATATATACAAGACAAAGAAGTCAGCCCAGGATGCCCATGAGGCAATTCGGCCCACCAATGTGGAATTGACCCCGGAGAAGCTTGCCGCTTATCTGGACAAGGATATGTTGCGGCTCTACACCTTGATTTGGAAGAGGTTTGTTGCCAGTCAGATGGCCGCAGCTATTTATGATCAAACAACGATTTTGATTACGGCGGGGAAATATCAATTAAAGGCGGTTGGCTCTATTGTCCGGTTTCAGGGTTTTATGTCATTGTACATAGAAGCGGTCCGCAGCTCGACAGACGACAAAAAGGAGAAGAAGGGGGATAAAATTCTCCCTAATCTGCAACATGGGGCCTTGCTGAAACTGCTGAAAATTGAGCCGGTCCAACATTTTACCCAACCGCCGCCTCGTTATACGGAGGCCTCGTTGGTTAAGGCTCTGGAGGACAATGGCGTTGGCCGGCCAAGTACCTACGCCGCCATTATCTCAACAATTCAGGAGAAGGAATATGTCAGCCTGGAACAACGCAAGTTTTTGCCAACGGAACTGGGGGTTTTGATCAACGGCCTGCTGTTGGAACACTTCCCGGCTATTATAAATGTCGAATTTACGGCGGGTATGGAGCAAAACCTTGATAAGGTTGAGGATGGCAAGGTCGATTGGCTGAAAATTCTCCGTGATTTTTATGGGCCTTTCAATGAGGCCCTGCAACTGGCCAAAAAAGAGATGAAATCGGTGAAGCGCAGTATTACGCCCACCGATATTCCCTGTCAAAGCTGTGTTGGTAAGATGGTGATCCGTTGGGGAAGAAATGGTGAATTTTTGGCCTGTGAAAATTATCCGGAATGTCGCCACACTTTGGATTTTAAGCGGGAGGCGGATGGTAAAGTCGTGGCGATTGCCAGAGAGGAGCCTAAGGAAACAGACGAGGTTTGCGATAAATGCGGTAAGCCCATGGTCTATAAACGGGGGAGATTCGGTCAGTTTCTGGCCTGTTCCGGCTATCCGGATTGTAAAAACATCAAGGCTGAAGGCACTGGCGTAAAATGCCCGGAGCAAGGCTGCGGTGGAGAGTTGGTCAAGAAAATTTCCAAAAAGGGCAAGGTTTTTTATGCCTGTAATAAATATCCAAAATGTACTTTTGCCCTCTGGGATAAACCGGTTGCGGAAAAATGCCCGGATTGCGGCGCCGCATTTTTACTGGAAAGGACAAGCAAAAAGTCTGGTACCAGGCTGCAATGCGCCGATAAACAATGCGGCTATATCAAGTCTGATTAAATCGACAATGCATTAAAATCTTGCCTATACCCGGCAAAAGTCTTAACATTAGTACAGGCGGTTGTAAAAATTTAAGAGCTGTCCGCTAACTTTTAACTTGAGGTACTCTTATGATCTCTGGAATATACTCAGGCCTTTCCTCTTTGCGCGCCATTCAGACCAAGACCAATTCCATCGCCAATAATGTTGCCAATATCAATACGGATGGTTTTAAGAAGACTAGAGTTACCTTACATGAAGGAACTGTGGATGGCGCGGGGGTGACGGCCTATGTGCAGAGAGTCGAGACTCCCGGCCCCAAGGTCTACGAGCAGACGCGAAAGGGCGAGACACTGGTTGAAAAATCCAATGTTGATCTGACGGAGGAGTTACCGCAGATGATTCTTAATCGCCGTGATTTTCAGGCAAATATTAAGACCATCCAGGCCCAGGATGAGATGTTGGGCAGTTTACTGGATATTAAAGGCTGAAGAAATAGTATTTCAGGCAATGCGCTGTCATAAATCGCTGTAAACAATACGGCCATCCACGATGGTCATCACCGCCTTGCCCTTAAACTGCCAACCGATGAAGGGCGAGTTGTGGCTTTTGGAGACGATCATCTCCCGGTCGTAGGTAAATGCGCGTTGCGGGTCAATTACAGTTATGTCCGCCAGACCGCCTGTCTGTAGT
>JAADIV010000050.1 GCA_013151175.1 Deltaproteobacteria bacterium
TGTAGCCTTCTTGGCCTTGACTATATCACGTTTGAGCTCTTCGACCGGCAGGCCGGAACCACCAATTGTCCCAATACCGCCACACTCCGCCACCGGCACCGCAAGAGCCGCAGTAGATACACGTATGGACATACCGCCCTGAATTAAGGGTACTGGCGCAACGCAGGAACCAATAGTTAACGAGGGTAATTTCATTCAGTAAAACTCCGAAAATAACAAATATAGCTACGCCAAAAGACAAGCCGTCTGTACATCTCTCTAGAGTCGCATATAATGCCCCTCTTGACATCATTTGTCAAGAGAGTTACCAATCCGTAAATAAATAATCACAAAAATAAAATCCCTATACCCTGTACAGAGATCATATCAGGTCACCAGCAACCATTAAATACAAAACATCCCTTGCCCATGCGAATTGATCCAAAATTAATCGGCTTTGATATCGATGGTGTTGTCTCCAATACCTCCGAGGCGTTCCTCCGTATCCTGAAACAAAAACATGGCATCGAAGGTATAAAGGTTACTGATATCACTGAATTTGATGTCAGCAAATGCCTGGCTATCGCCCCAGAAACAATTGACGAAATATTTGGCATATTACTCAGAAATCCCATCGAAGCGGACTTGCAGCCCATGCCGCACGCAGTCACAGTCCTGCGCGAAATCGGCCGGCACGCGCCATTGACCTTAATTACCGCCCGCCCTGAACCAAAGCCCATCGCGGCGTGGCTGCAGCATATTCTGGGCCAGGATACCTTCAGGCAGGTACGCCTAACCGCCATGGGTGATCACGATGGCAAGGCAGAATATATTAAGAAGTCAGGACTGAAATATTTTATTGATGACCGGCATCAAACCTGCCTGGAACTTGTCCGGCACGGCATAACCCCGCTAGTCTTCCGCCAACCCTGGAATGAGGGCCGGCATAATCTGCTTTCCGTATCATCATGGCGTGAGATCAGAGACCTGTGCGAATAATATGTCCCGTTATTACCGGGGCGATAAATAAACTATTGTCATTGGCTCAATGGTTTGTTATAAAAGCTTTTTTCAAACTATCACAGGAGGCTTGCGTTTAATGGTTAACAATGTAACAGAAACTACGGAACAGGTTGATAGCACTACACCTGGCGTTGAGAGCGCCGAAGTAGTCGCGACGGTAGTAAGTGCCAATCAATTTGACGGTATCAGTGATGATGCTAGCTTTGCCGATTTATTTGAAGACAGCCTGCAGGTTGCCAATGTTGGCGAGGTGGTATGCGGGACGGTTATAGGTCTTGCCAACCAAACAGCCATCATCGATATTGGCGATAAATCGGAAGCGCGGATTGCCCTGTCAGAGTTCAAAAATGAAGGCGAGCAGCTCGAAGTCAAGATAAACGATGTCTTCGAGGTCTTTGTTGAGAAAAGGGAAAAAGATGGCGGCCTGCGTCTCTCAAGGGAAAAGGCCATTGCCATCAAGGTATGGGAAGCAATTGCCAAAATCCAGGCGGATGACGGCACAATTCCGGGTCTAATTGAAAACCGGGTCAAGGGCGGCCTGTCGGTTGACATAGGTGTACCGGCCTTTTTGCCATACTCACAAATTGATCTGCGGCCAGTCAAAGATCTGGACACCATGATCGGCAAAACCTTTGACTTTAAGATACTTAAATATAATCGTAAGCGTAATAATGTCGTAATCTCCCGCCGGGTGATTCTGGAGGAAGAGCGTGATAAGCTTCGTGAAGCAATGCGTGATTCCCTGAAAGAGGGCAGTATCCTCAAGGGCACCATAACCAATATCACCGACTACGGCATTTTTGTTGACCTGGGGGGCATGGACGGTCTCTGCCATATTACGGATCTATCCTGGGGTCGTGTTTCTCATCCCTCCAAGATGTTCAAGGTGGGCGAGGAAGTAGAGGTTAAGATTCTTAAATATGATAAGGACTCCGGCAAGGTATCTCTAGGTGTCAAACAACTCAAGGAAGACCCATGGTCCACAGTTAAAGATCGTTACCCCGTTGGTGAAAAAACCGCCGGCACGGTCGTCAGCATCACTGACTACGGCGTATTTGCCGAGTTGGAAGAAGGCGTGGAAGGACTTGTTCATATATCAGAAATGACCTGGTCAAAAAGGGCGAAGCATCCATCCAAAATTGTTTCCATGGGCGATAAAATTGAGATTGTGGTTCTAAATATAGACGCCGATGCCAAGCGTATATCGCTAGGGATGAAACAATTGCTGCCGAATCCCTGGGATCTGGTTGCTGAAAACTACCCGGTTGGCTCCATCATTGAGGGCAAGATAAAAAATATTACCGACTTCGGCGTTTTCATCGGGATTGAGGAAGGGATTGACGGCCTGATTCACGTCTCCGACCTGTCCTGGACAGAGCGCATCAAACACCCCTCAGAGAAATATAGTAAGGGGGACACCATCCAGGCGGTAGTATTAAAAATCGACCAGACGAGTGAAAGATTCTCTCTTGGTATTAAGCAGCTTGAGCCTGATCCATGGCAGGAAGCCATCGGTAAATATCCTGTCGGCAGCAAGATAACCGGCAAGATAACCAACGTCACCGACTTCGGGGTTTTCGTTGAGGTGGAGGACGGTATAGAAGGTTTGGTTCATGTCTCGGAAATCAGCGGGGAGAAGATCAACAGCCCGGTTGGACTTTACAAGGTTGGCGATGAACTGGAGACCCGCGTTATTAATGTCTCTGCCAAGGATCGTAAGATTGGCCTGTCAATCAAGGCTTTGGAGGAAAAAGAGGAAGTAATCCTCGAAGAGTATCAGAAAAAGCAGGCGACCCCTTCCACTATTGGCGATCTTTTAAATGCCAAGAAAGAGGAGATTGCCGCCCAAGAGGCATCCAACAGTCCGAAAGATAGCGAGGAGAACGACTGAGCGTGAAATCCTGACTATTCGGAGCAGAAGTATGCAAAAAAGGTTATTTCCCCAAAGGCACCCACTCATATTTGGACTATTCGTTATGGTTGGGTTGATAGTATTGTTCTTTGGCGGGGTAACCTTTTTTGTTGCCAGACTCATCCATCCCGGTAATTTCACAGATAACAGCAAAAATGGTATTGGCGTTGTTACCTTGCGGGGTGTAATTTTACAGGCCAAGGAACCAATCGCGCAATTAACCGCGTTCAGAAACAATGCCAACATCAAGGCAGTGATAGTGCGTATAGACAGCCCTGGTGGCGCTGTAGGGGCATCGCAGGAAATTTATGCCGAGATAAAGCGAACCGCCAGGGCTAAACCGGTTGTGGCCAGCATGGAATCGGTAGCCGCATCTGGCGGCTATTACGCCGCTTTGGGAGCCAGTAAAATTGTCGCTGATCCTGGGACTATAACTGGCAGTATCGGCGTGATAATAAAGTTCGCTAATCTCCAAAAACTTTTTAAAAAAATAGGCTATCAGCCGGAAGTAATCAAAAGCGGCAGCCATAAAGATATTGGCTCAACGGCCAGAGAGATGACCAAAGAAGAGCGGCAGCTTCTGCAGGCAGTGACGGACAACATCCATGAACAATTTATCCGGGCGGTGGCCGGAAGCAGGCATCTGAAAATCGCTCAGGTAAAGAAAATCGCAGATGGCCGGGTATTGACCGGTGAGCAGGCCCTGAAGCTTGGCCTGCTTGATCAACTGGGCAATTTCACCGATGCCGTGCAATTAGCGGCAAAGTTGGCCGGCATACCCTCAGCGCAACCGAACCTGGTATATCCCAAAGATAATAGTTTTAATTTATTGCATTACCTAACTAATATTAAGGACGAAACCTTGGCCAATATGTTTTTGGATAAAATTCCGGCCATAATGTACAAATTGAATATAACACAATAGAACTATGCTGAAAAAAGATGTGATAAATTGTATTGCGGAGAAAATGCCCTATTTCCTCAAAGGAGATATTGCTCAGGCGGTTGATATCCTTATTGATGGTATGGTCGAGGCGCTGACAGAAGGGCGCCGGGTTGAAATCAGAGGGTTTGGGAGTCTCAGTATCCGGGAGCGTCAAGGTAAATCCGTTCCCAATCCTAAAACTGGTGTGATAATGCATATCCCGGCAAGAAAGTCTCTCCATTTCACTATGAGCAAGTCATTGAAGGAACCGCTCATCAAAATAGATTCCTGACCTCCCCCTTTCCTTCTCGTAATACTTCAGGAACCGTACCGGTAAGCGATATGATGCTAGAGGGCTCCGGATATACCGGCCCGCCATCGATAAACAAATCGACCTGCCCCATAAGGCGTTCTGCAAATTCATAGGCCTCGGCAGCGGGTATTGTCTCAGCATCCAAAGTCGCCGAGGTAGTAAGAATAGGATTACCAAGGGACTCCACCAAGGCTCTGCAAATATTATTATCCGGCACCCGAATGCCGACGGTTTTCTGTTTGCTAGTCATAATCTTTGGCACAATTTTCATGGTGGGCAGAATAAAGGTATATGCCCCCGGCAGGTTTTTTCGCATCAATCTATAAGCAATATTTGAAAGATGACAGTAGGTACTGACGTCTTTCAGGCTGCTGCACATAAAGCTGAAAGGCTTTTTAGTTGATCGCTGTTTAATTCTGTATACCCTTTTGACCGCCTTTTGATTGAATATATCGCAGCCGATCCCGTAAACAGTATCAGTAGGATAACATATAACCGCACCGCGTCGCAGCTGCTCGATGGCCTGGGCGATTAATCTTGGTTGTGGATTATCCGGATTGATAATAAGCATGGGCTGATATTGCGCTTATTGCGCTTTATTGTCAAGTGGCAAAGCTGATTTTATGGCAAGAAAAACAAAGACCATCGCCGCCATTGATCTAGGCTCAAATAGTTTCAGGATTCTGATAAAAAGTTATCAGGAATCCGGCGAGAAATGGCAGGACAAGACCATTGTCAATGATCTGCGTACAGTGCGCCTGGCGGAAAATATGCGGGAATCCGGCCGTCTGTCCCACCAAGCCGTGGAACGGGGGCTTACGGCGTGCCGTTTATTTGCCAAACATCTAGCTCAACATACGCCGATATTGACAAGAATATGCGCTACGGAGGCCCTGCGCGTTGCCACCAATAGTTCAGACTTTATTGCGGCAGCCCAGGAAATCTTGCGTAATCCCATAGAGATTTTAAGCCCCCGCGAAGAGGCAGAGTTAACCCTGCGCGGCTGTATGGGCGGAATTGTTGCCAAGGATAAATGGCCCATTCTCTTGGTTGATACCGGCGGCGCTAGCACCGAGCTGATTTTTGTCAACAGTTCTAGCCGCGTCCCGCAAATTTGCAGCCTGCCTATCGGGGCGCTTAATATTACTGAAAAATTTATCAGACACAGGCCGGAGTCAGCGGCAGAACTGGCCGCATTAACAAGCTATCTCCAGCAAATTATCCGACCGGCCTTTACAAGTCTTGTCGGTAATGACCCCGCCTCCTGCCATAATTTACAATTGCTGGCATCGGGCGGCACCGCCACCGCCATGGCGGCTCTTGACCTGAATCTGCGAAGTTATAAAGCCGCCTTAATTCAGGGGCATCAAATGACCACACCGGTAATCCACAAATTGCTTGAGGATATTCGTGGGCTGGATCTGAATACCAGAAATAAGCTGCCTGGACTTGCCAGTCGTGGTGGCATAATTCTCACCGGCATAAAGATTCAGCAAACCATTATGGAAATTGCCGGCCTTACCACTTTGATGATAAGCGCCACTGGGTTATTGGCGGGAATTCTTGCGCAGATGGCATCAAAGGTTCGTAAATTCAGTTATTTATAAGTATTTTTTTTTGTGATTTTGTTATTGGCAATAATAATCTATAATAGACGGTTATAGCTGAAATTTTTGTCACTATTCAGCGTGATGTCTAAAAGTAACAATAGCCACCGGAGCCCCCATGCAAGATAAAATTATCAAGGACGGATATACATTTGACGATCTTCTACTGGTACCACAAGCCTCAAAAGTTTTGCCCAATACGGTGGATATCTCAACCCGGCTGACACAATCCATCTGTTTACAAATCCCCTTGGTCAGCGCCGCCATGGACAGTGTCACCGAGCACCGTACCGCCATCAGTATGGCCAGAGAAGGCGGGATTGGCATTATCCACAAGAATATGGGAATAGACAATCAAATAACCGAGATCCAACGGGTCAAAAAATCCGAATCGGGCATGATTGTTGATCCAATCACAGTGGAAGAGGACAGTACGGTAGGGGATGTTCAGGGGATTATGCACCGTTTCCATATATCTGGTGTGCCGGTGCGCAAGGGTAAAAAGTTGGTGGGTATTGTCACCAACCGGGATCTGCGCTTCGTTTCGGATCCACTGCTAAAGGTGCAGGATGTTATGACTAGCAAAAACCTGGTTACGGCAAAGGTGGGTATCAGTCTGGAGCAGTCGAAGGCGCTTCTGCACGAGCACCGGATTGAGAAGCTCCTGGTAACGGATGACGATGGCAACCTTACCGGCCTGATTACCACCAAGGATCTGGAAAAGATCAAGCGCTATCCCAATGCGGCGAAAGACTCAAGGGGACGCCTTCTGGCCGGAGCCGCCATTGGCGTGGATACCCCCATTGAATCAATAGAGCGTCTGATCAAGGCCGGAATTGACGTGGTGGTTCTTGACTCCGCCCACGGTCATTCCCAAAATATCATCAACGCCCTGGAAAGATTAAGGGGCACATTCGCGGATCTTCAGGTGATAGCTGGTAATATAGCCACCCCGGAAGCGGCCACCGACCTCATCAAGGCGGGAGCCTCCTGTGTCAAGGTTGGGGTCGGCCCTGGTTCAATATGTACCACCAGAATTGTCGCAGGTGTCGGTATGCCGCAGATGACTGCGATTTACAACTGCGCCAAGGCAGCCGCCAAATATGATGTCCCTGTAATAGCCGATGGCGGAATTAAATTTTCCGGCGATATCACCAAGGCCATTGGTATTGGCGCCCATGCAATTATGATTGGCAGCCTGTTTGCCGGTACCGATGAGGCGCCAGGCGAGACCTTTCTTTACCAGGGCCGCGCCTATAAGGGCTATCGAGGCATGGGTTCCCTGGGAGCCATGAAGACGGGTAGCAGCGACCGCTATTTTCAGGAGAATGTGGTCAACCCCAGTAAATTAGTGCCGGAGGGAATTGAAGGCAAGGTTCCTTCACGAGGGCCAATTTCAGATACAATCTATCAGCTCTTGGGGGGCCTGCGTTCAGGAATGGGTTATGTCGGCGCCAAAAACATTGAGAGCCTGCGCCAAAAGGCCAAATTTGTGCGTATCACCGCCGCCGGTCTCAAAGAAAGCCATGTGCATGACGTTATTATCACCAAAGAGGCGCCCAACTATCGGTTGGGGTAATGCAGGAATCAGGAACCAGGTGTCAGGAAACAGGGGAGTTCCAACAGACCTTGCGCGGCCAAAGAAAAATCGGAACCTGAAACTCGAAACTTAAAATCTGAAACTCAGACCGGAACATATTAGCAATTATGGATATTCAAACAGAAAAGATACTGATTCTCGATTTCGGCTCCCAGACCACCCAATTAATCGCCCGTCGTATCCGGGAGCAAAAGGTATATTGTGAAGTTCACCCCTATCATTTGGCGCTAGCGGAAATAAAGGCCATGGCCCCCCAGGGTATCGTCCTCTCCGGCGGCCCCAAGAGTGTGTATGACGCAGACTCCCCCAAGAGTGATCCCGGCCTGTTCGAACTGGGTGTTCCGGTGCTTGGTATCTGCTACGGCGCCCAACTGATGACTAGCCAATTCGGCGGCCGGGTTGAGCATGCCGTCAAACGGGAATTTGGCAAGGCGGACTTGGAGGTGTTAAACACGGAGGGACTTTTTGCCGGTCTGGAACCGGATCGGGCGAAGTATCAGGTATGGATGAGCCATGGTGACCGTATTGAAGAGCTGCCGCCTGATTTCCTGGTTTCCGCCGTTAGTGAACATTCCCCGCAGGCCGCCATCAGACACGAGAGCAAACCCCTGGTCGGGGTACAATTTCATCCGGAAGTAGCCCATACGCTAATCGGTAACGATGTTATCCGTAACTTTCTTTTTGGCATGTGCCATTGCAGCCCTAAATGGACAATGCAGTCATTTGTTGACGCTAATATCGCCGCCATTAGAGAGAAAGTTGGTAAAGACAGGGTGATCTGCGCCCTTAGCGGTGGCGTTGATTCTTCCGTAGTAGCCTCGCTCATCAACAAGGCCATTGGCAAACAATTATTTTGCATCTATGTGGACAATGGCCTCATGCGCTCTGGAGAAACGGAGAGCGTCCTGCGTTTCTTCCGCGAAAAAACAGACCTCAATGTGATTAATATTGATGCGCGGGATTATTTTCTCAAGCAACTAACGGGAGTGAGCAATCCGGAAAAAAAGCGTAAGATTATCGGCCACGGTTTTATTAAAATTTTTGAGGAGGAGGCTAAAAAAATAGACTCCGCCAAATATTTGGCCCAGGGCACATTATACCCCGATGTTATTGAAAGTGTTTCATTTGTCGGCGATACGGTCATAAAATCGCACCATAACGTTGGTGGCCTGCCGGACATTATGAAACTGAAGCTCATCGAACCTCTGCGCGACCTCTTCAAAGACGAGGTGCGTCTTTTAGGTCTGGAGTTGGGTCTGCCGGAAGAGGCTATTTATCGGCAGCCTTTCCCTGGCCCCGGCCTGGCGATTCGGATTATCGGCGAGATCACCGAGAAACGTCTGGCCATAATCCGTCAGGCCGATGTCATTGTTCTGGAAGAGATGAAACGGGCCGGTTTGTACCGGCAAACCTGGCAGTCTTTCGCCGTGTTGCTACCCATTCAAACAGTGGGCGTCATGGGTGACGAGAGAACCTATGAGCATGTAGTTGCCCTGCGCTGCGTTGATAGCCTGGACGCCATGACCGCTGATTGGTCCAAGCTACCTTACGACCTTCTGGGCCGCATCTCCAACCGCATAATTAATGAGGTGTGCGGCGTCAACCGGGTGGTATATGACATATCGTCCAAACCACCCGGCACTATTGAGTGGGAGTAGGCGGACAGGCAGGGGTTCAAGGGGTAGGAAATAGAATGCTAGTTTCCGGGACGCCCGTCAATTTGTAATGGCTCACCGGGTGCGCCCCATAAGACTTAGCGGCACGACAACGATCGTGCGCGATGGAGGTCAAATGGCTTCAACAGATACTGCCTTAAACCAACGCCGTGATCCTGAGCGGGATCGCCGTCTGTTGGTAAATATCTCCAGAATTATCAATACCCTTAACCAGAAGGGCATCAAGTTCAACAAACGCCTGGATAAGATTCTGGAAATTCTCCTGGACTATATGGGGGTGGAGCAAGGCTCCATAATGGTGTTGGAAAAGGATACCCTCACGGTAGAAGCTGCTAGCAGAAGGGAGATCATCGGCGCCAGTCAATCACTGGACAGCGATTCCATTGCCGCCTGGGTTGCCAAATCACGGCAGCCAATATTCATCCCCGATATTGCCAAGGATCCACGCTTCGAATCTGCCAAGCATGATCGGCACTACAAAAAAAACGCCCTGTTATCTGTCCCTGTCATCCAGGAAGACAGGCTGTTGGGCGTCATTAACATTACCGACCGGGTAGGCGACAAAAATCTCTTGCATGAAGATGTAACCTGCCTCCTGGATTTCAGCGGTATGATAATCTCCACCTTGGTACAACGGCGGCTCCAAAATGAACTGCGCCAAAAAAAGAATACCTTGAAAAAAAGGAATCAGGAGCTAAGACGTCAAGAGGGTATGCGCGATGATTTATATCAGTTGCTTATCCACGATTTGAAGGCGCCCCTGGCGGAGGTAGTAGCCAATCTTGATATTATGTCGTATTCAATCTCAGGAGAAAACAGGGAGTTCCTGGAAGCCGCTCAGATGGGCTGCGACCGGGCGGTCCGTATGGTGATAAATTTGGTTACCATCAATAAGATGGAAGATGGCAAGCTACAAATATACCCGGAAGAGGTTGTTCCCAAAGCCCTTATCGCCGAGGCCAATAGTGCCATACGCGGACTGGCACGGATAAAGGACGTTACTCTGGTCATGGACGCGCCGCAGGATCTTCCCACTATATATATTGACCGGACATTGATTCTTCGGGTTCTCCAAAATTTATTGACCAACGCCCTGGGCTATACTACTCCGAGTACCACTATAACCACGGGCTGCCGCAAGGTACCGGATCGCAATAAGCTTGAGTTCTTCGTCCAGGATCAGGGGCCGGGATTAGCACAGGATAAGCAGCATACCATCTTTGAGAAATACTCCAGATTATCAGATAAACAGGACGCCCTGGTTGGTACGGGACTCGGTCTGTATTTTTGCAGATTAGCCCTCGAAAATCATCACGGCAAAATAGGGATTACTAGCGAACCGGGCCATGGATGTCGTTTTTTCTTTACCCTTAACCTCTAGGAACTGCAAAAAATGATAGTCAGCGATCCACAACAGATGCAATTCCTAATTGTCGATGATATGGACAATATGCGCCATTCCATCAGGGCAATGCTGCGACTGATCAAGTTTGGCAAACGGTACTATGAGGCTGCTAATGGCCGTGAAGCATGGAAAATACTTAATCAGGGCTCTCTCCGTGTTGACTTCGTTATTTCTGACTGGCTAATGCCGAAGATGAACGGCACCGAGTTACTGAACCAACTCAGGACAACAAAAAAATTACGGAACATTCCTTTTTTGATGATTACCGCCGATGCCAACCAGGGTATTGTCGCCGAAGCCGCCGAAAATGATGTTGATGCCTACCTGACAAAACCGTTTGTGACCGCCACTCTGGAGCAAAAGATAAAAGAACTTTTATACCAGGCCGAGCATCCGGACAAATCGACATTGCTCTTAAATAAAGCGACAATCTGGCGGGAAAAAGGAGCGTTGGATCACGCTATTGCCTGCGTCCGCAAAGCGGCTGAAATCAACCCAAGATCATCCCGCCCCCTCAGAGAGTTGGGCCGCTTATTTCTCAAAAAAAATGATTTGGTCAAAGGAGAGGCCTTTTTTAAAAAGGCCCTTGCTGTGAACCGCATGGATGTCCCATCGTACCACTATCTTGGGCAGATATATTTCAAACTTGGCAAAACCGAACAGGCCATAAACTATTTCTCCAAGGCGCTTGACTTGAGTCCCCGTAACGCCGGTAGAGCCTTAAAAGTTGCCACCTTGCTCCTCAAAAATTCCCGTCTGAAAGAGGCTGAAAAAATATTCAAGACCATGCTCCGCAACAATCGGGGTAACCTGGATTTGTACGAAGATGTGGCGGAGCTAAGCCTTGAGCACGGCTTGTACAAGCTAGCAATCAATAACTATAAAAAAATCCTTGAGGAAGATCCTGGACGGGATTATCTGCAAAAAAAACTAGGAGAGGCTTTGCTCAAGGGCGAATTTCCCCAAGAGGCTATTGTCGTATTTGAAAAAATTGTCACCCGCTTCCCGGAAGATATAAGTTTAATGCTTGATCTGGCACAGGCCTATCTCAACATAAAAATGAGGATGCGGGCCGATAAATGGGCAAGTAAGGCGGCGATGCTTGATCCGGAAAATAAATTGGCCAGGGAAATAATGGCTAAAGTCTAACCCCGATAAATGGGGAATCCACGGAAATGGGGCGGTATCCAGTTCCCCCTTGAGGGAATAAGTGCCTTAACAAGTAGATGTAACTCATCTCTTTTTGAATTTTTCTGTAAATTGCTTGCTATTTTTGGCATAAAATAAGTCATAAACTACAAGGATATGTCTGAAGAAACCAAAATCCTGGCGGCAATCAAGCCCATGCCATACCAGGGCCGGAAATTATTTAGCGAAAACTGGTATAACTTTCTGGCAACATTGTTAAAACTTCTGAAGGAACGCGGTTTT
>JAADIV010000087.1 GCA_013151175.1 Deltaproteobacteria bacterium
CCCAAAGCATTTTATAGGCCTTCTGCTCTATTTCGTTTAACTTGGCGGCTTGATTGCAAGCCGCCCGGCAGCGTTTCAATATACGTCTTTATCTCATCTCTGACCCTGCGATAATACGCTAATGCCTCCGCCTCATTTGTTGTCCCGGCGGCAAGTTTTGCGGGGTCGGCAAAACCCTGATGGATTTTCGGGCCGGGGAAAAAGGGGCAGGTTTCATTGGCGTGACCGCAGAGGGTGATGACATAATCAAACTCCCTAACTAACAGTTCGTCAATCAGGGTTGACTGTTGGCCGGAAATATCTACCCCGGCCTCGGCCATTACCTTGACGGCAGAGTGATTTAAACCGTGCTTTTCAATCCCGGCGGAATAGGCCTCAAATAAATCACTTTTCAGATGCCGGGCCCAGCCCTCGGCCATCTGACTACGGCAGGAATTACCGGTACACAAGAATAATATCTTCATAGAATCATACCTGATTTTTACAACTCACATGGCAGATACCGGCGGGAGTTTCCTTGCTGAAGGGAAAATACTTCTTTCTAAAATACAAGGCCACATTTACCAGGGAGATAAGCACCGGCACCTCTACCAGGGGGCCGATGACAGCGGCAAAGGCCTCACCCGAATTGATCCCGAAAACGGCGATAGCCACGGCAATGGCCAACTCAAAATTATTGGAGGCGGCGGTAAACGACAGGGTGGCCGCCTGCTCGTAGGTGGCCCCGGCCTTGCGAGACATAAAGAAGGAGAGCAGAAACATTATCAGGAAATATATGGATAGGGGGATCGCGATCCGTACCACATCCATGGGCAGTTGGACAATATATTCACCTTTAAGGGAAAACATGACCAGAATAGTAAAAAGCAGAAAGACCAGGGTCAGGGGGCTGATTCTGGGGATTAGTTGTTCCTGGTACCACTTCTCCCCTTTCAACTTGACCCCGATAAAGCGGGTCAACACCCCGGCCAGAAAGGGAATACCGAGATAGATAAATACCGACTTGGCAATCTCAGCCATGGATATATTGACGACAGCGCCCGTAATACCGAACCATTTAGGCAGGATGGTAATAAATATCCAGGCATAGACCGAGAAGAAAAGAACCTGAAAGATAGAATTAAAGGCCACCAGTCCGGCGCAGTACTCGGTATCGCCATCGGCCAGATCATTCCAGACAATGACCATGGCAATACAGCGGGCCAGACCAATCAGAATAAGGCCCACCATATAATCGTGGTGATCGGATAAAAAGATAATGGCAAGACTAAACATCAGGACAGGGCCAATGATCCAGTTCTGCACCAGGGAAAGGGCAAGAACCCTGAAATTACGAAAAACCTCATGCAGCTTTTCATAACGCACCTTGGCCAGAGGCGGATACATCATCAGAATAAGCCCCAGGGCAATGGGAATATTGGTAGTCCCCACCTGAAATCTATTTATCACCCCCTGAATACCAGGATAGAGCCACCCTGCCATAACCCCGATAAGCATGGCAAGAAAGATCCACAGGGTCAAAAATTGATCGAGAAACGATAGTTTTTTTTCTGTCATAGTCATTATTACAACTCCTTTTCGGGGTAATTTGTCTGGCAGGATGAGCTATCCTTATGCCGCAATAAAGACGCCAGTCGCTTAAGATCACTCTTCGCCTCCACTGTCTGCGGCAGCCAGGATGCCAAAATGGTCAGCAGCTTTTCATGGAGGCCGCTATTTCCAACTGCTAGCCGATAATACATCCAGACCCCGCGCCGCCGCCCCTTAACTAGCCCGGCATTCTTCATATAAGCCAAATGCCTGGAGATCGTTGACTGGGGCATGGTCAGCACCTCCATGAGGTCACAGACACAGCGCTCACCGCGTAGCAATAAATTTACTATTCGGAGCCGGATCGGCTCAGACAGAGCCTTAAAAATTCTCGTAGTAGATTCCATATAAATCTACTTATCCGCATATGCGGATAAAAGCAAGCAAAAAAGGCGATGTGATGGCGATTAAAATTGGGGTTGGTAGAACTATTACGTTCATTTTCATTGACAAACGGGAGCCTGTGCATTATCTGAATAATCTGTATGGATTGTGGATGTAAAATTTTGATGGCGAGGTGTTAGGCGCTGTTGCTATCTTTAAAACAATAAATAATTTTGGAGGAGTAGTTATGTGGAATGTAGAAGTTGACAAGGATAAGTGTACAGGTTGTGAAGAGTGTGTTAACGCTTGCCCGGCGCAGGTTCTTGAGTTGGTTGATGGCAAGTCTGATCCGGTGAATATCGATGAATGCCTTGGCTGTGAGACCTGTGTTGAAACATGTCCTGAAGGTGCGATCACTGTAAGCGAGGCTTAA
Organism: Deltaproteobacteria bacterium; assembly: GCA_013151175.1. Lineage (GTDB taxonomy): Bacteria > Desulfobacterota > Desulfobulbia > Desulfobulbales > VMSU01 > JAADIV01. Next base: position 2,348 of record JAADIV010000087.1, read on the forward strand.
TTACCTTGCTGTCATAGGCTGCATTTGTAGGCCTGTTCTCTTATGCGTTACGCGCGAGAGGGCAGGCCTCTTTTTTTAGGGCATTGGGATATGACGGCAGACGCTTAAACGCCACGTTGTTGGGCTGAAGTTAAAAATATGATAACGAAATTTAAACCTGGTGTTTCCGTCAGAACCCACCGCGTTGTGGCGGCATCCGTCTGGAGCGCGGTGGGAATTATGTTGTTGGTGCGCGGCAGTCTTTTCCTACATGGCGTTCAGCAATTATGGCTTGTTCTGCCCGCCATTGCCATAGGTTCCGTCAAATCTGTTTTTATGCTGGATAAGGCGGCCCGTAAAAACCTTGGCCGCTTGAATACCAAACAGGATGGGGCGTGTCTGGGGGGGGTGTATTCCTTTAAGATGTGGGGGCTGATTGTCCTGATGATCTTTTTTGGCTGGATGTTGCGAACCTCAAGCGCTCCCCGTGAATTGGTGGGGGTTGTTTATGCGGCTATTGGCTGGGCGTTGTTTTTTTCCAGTCGGTTGCTCTGGAAAAATCTTGCCGGTTAATAATGTTGTTGGCAAGCCCGGCGAAGCGCGAATTTGCCATGCCAAAATCCTCGTATAATAGAATAGTCATAGATCTTGCCGCCATTCGTGATAATTTCCGGGCGCTCCAAGACCTGGCGGGGCCAGCCGTTGAGATCCTGGCTATGGTAAAGTCAGATGCCTACGGCCACGGTCTTATTCGTTGCGCCAAGGCGCTAGCTTCTGTGGGGGCTTCGTATTTTGGTGTCGCTGAGTTGGATGAGGCCGCAGCCCTGCGGGAAGCCGGCATTGACGGCCATATCGTCATATTTCTAGGCTGCCCCGATGTCCAGGCCCTGATTCATTACAAATTGTCTCCCGTGGTTTTTGATCTGGAAAGTATCAGGGAAATCTCTGCGGCGGCGGCGACCGTTGATACCAGGATTGGCCTGCATCTGAAAATTGACGTGGGAATGGGTCGTCTGGGTATTATGCCTGCGGATCTGCCTCTCTTCGCCGGGGAAATCTCCCGCCTGCCTGGAGTTTTTTTGGCCGGTGTACTCGGGCATTTCCCCATGGCCGATCAGGATGAGTTGTTGACCAGGCAGCAAAATGACAAATTCAACCGGCTTGTCAATACCCTGATAGATGTTGCCGGTGGAAACGGGCCGGTTTTTGTCCATATTGCCAACTCAGCCGCTCTATTGCAATATCCAGAAACCCATCATCAGATGGTAAGGCCGGGAATTAGTCTTTATGGCTGTTATCCTGCCGACGATATTGCCGGAATTAGTCTGCGGCCGGTTATGTCTTTTAAAACGCAAGTTATGCAAATTAAGGACGTGCCAGCAGGTTACGGCATAAGTTACGGCCATTTATTTACCACCGAGCGGCCCTCCCGTCTGGCGGTGCTGCCGGTAGGCTACGCGGATGGTTATTTAAGGGCATTAAGCGGCCGGGCCAGTGTTCTGGTTCGAGGGCGGCGGGTGCCTGTGTGTGGCCGGATATGTATGAACTCATGTGTCATTGATGTGACCGATATTCCCGGAGTACAGGTTGCCGATGAGGTGGTTTTGCTTGGCAAACAGAATCATGCCGGGATTTCGGCTGCCGAGGTGGCCGATTGGCTGCACACCATTAATTATGAAGTTCTATGTCTGTTTGGCAATAACAACGATCGGGAATATGTCGATTGATTTTTTGAAGGGTAGAGGCAGATAAAATTATGATAAAAGCTCGTTTGCAAGAGATTGTGGATAGATGTTTTCAGGAGGGTGTAAAACGGGAATATTGGCCGCAAAGCGCTGATGATTATGCTCTGGAAACACCAAAACGGCAGGGACAGGGCGATTTTTCTACCAATTTGGCCCTGATTGCCGCAGGTATCAAGAAAAAGAATCCCCGCGAGATGGCCGCTAAATTAACCGGCTTGTTGGCGGATTATTGTGATATAACAGATAAAATTGAGATTGCCGGGCCTGGGTTTGTTAATTTTTTTATCCGCGATGCGGTCTGGCAGGATGTCCTGCCGGGTATCTGCCAACAGGGCGAAAGTTTTGGCCCCCCCAAGATTGGAGCCGGCAAGCGGGTATTGGTGGAATTTGTCAGTGCTAATCCCACCGGGCCTTTAAGTGTTGGCCACGGCCGGCAGGCGGTATTGGGTGATGCCATTGCCAGGCTGCTTGAAGCCACCGGCCATGAGGTTACCAGGGAATATTACTATAATGATGCCGGCCGGCAGATGCGGGTGTTGGCCGGTTCGCTCAGAGCCCGTTATCTTGAATTATCCGGCATTCCCTGCGAGTTGCCGGAGGATGGTTACCAGGGCAAGTATATCTATGATATTGCCCGTGAATTGTTGGACGAGCAGGGCGATAAACTACAGGGAGTTGACGATCTGACACCTTTCCAGAAGAAGGCGGAACAGGCCATTTTCAAGGATATAAATGGTACCCTGCAACGCATGGGTATTCATTTCGACAATTACTACAACGAACATACCCTCTATGATGACGGTCATATTGATGATGTGGTGGCCAGATTGCGCGATAAGGGCCTGGTGTACGAGCAGGATGGAGCCGTATGGTTCAAAACTAGCGAATTCGGCCTGGAAAAGGATCGGGTAATTATCAAGAGTACCGGTGAACCCACCTATCGGCTGCCCGATATTGCCTATCATCGTGAAAAATTTCGGCGTGGTTTCGACTGGATGGTTGATATATTTGGTTCAGATCATATTGCTACTGTTCCCGATGTTATGGCCGGGATTACAGCTCTGGGCCTTGATGCCTCCAAGGTGACCGTGGTGCTGCATCAATTTGTGACCCTTATGCGTGACGGTCATCAGGTTAAGATGTCAACCCGCAAGGCAACATTTGTGACCCTTGACGACTTGTTGTCTGAGGTCGGCCCGGATGTTGTGCGCTTTTTCTTCCTTATGCGCAAGGCCGATAGTCAGCTCGACTTTGATCTGGATCTGGCCACCCAGCAAAGTCAGGAAAATCCGGTTTATTATGTCCAGTATGGTCATGCCCGTTTGACCAGTATCATCCGCCAGGCCGGGGAAAGAGGGATAGATGTACCGGGGCGGGATAATACCCATGTCTCTTTATTGGATCAGCCGGAGGAGATCGCTCTGCTAAGGGATATGGCAAGCTACCCGGAGTTGGTTAAAAATGCCGCTCTTGATTTGGCGCCGCATCGAGTTGTTTTTTATTTACAGGAGTTGGCGGCCAAATTTCATAGTTATTATAATAAACACCGGGTTATTTCAGAAGAAGATTTGGAGATGACCAAGGCTCGCCTGCAACTGGTGCGGGGCATAAGGATTGTGCTGCGTAACGGCTTGAATCTCATCGGGGTTGATGCCCCGAATTCCATGTAAGAATTATGGCCAAAGCCAAAAAAAGAAATCCACCTGTCGTCCAGTTGGAGATGCGGTGGGGCGGTCTATTCAGCCTGGCGCTTGTGGCATTCTGCCTTATGTTGTGGATGTTTCTCTTTGGTATCTGGACTGGCCAGACTGTTTTACAGAGGCCGACAGATCATGACTTAACCGGCCGTTATCCGGCCCATGATGATGAGCGTGTCGAGCTTGGGGCTGTCCCTCGTATTAAGGCTGCTGAAACAGTATTAAACAAAGGGACTAAGCAAACTCAAGCGTGGGCGGCAGTTGAAAAAAAATCCAGGGCGGTGTCAAAGGATTCAAGGGATGTTAGAAATAGCTCATTTTACGCGATCCAGGTAGCAGCATACAAAGAAGTGGCTGGAGCACGCAGGGCAGTGGCGGAATGGCGGGCCAGAGATTACGAGGCCTTTTACCTTTTGCCGCCGGCGGGCAGTAGTTTCAACCGGGTTTTTGTCGGCCATATTGTCGATCTGCCAGCCGCCAAAAAAATGGCCGCTAACCTTGAAGATCGTCTTAAAACAAAGGTGTTCATTAATTTAATTGCCGGCAAGGTAAGACGTTATAACTGAACACCTGAGTAACCCGAATCGGGTTTGAAACTCATGGCAATAATCATATCTTCTAAAGACAAAAGTGGCACGGGTATAATTAGAAACGCCAGGATATCTGATGTGCCTGGCATCTACGCCTTGCTGAATCATTTTTCGGATCATGGTATGTTGTTGGGCCGTTCGCTTAGTTCATTATATGATCATGTGCGTGATTTCAAGGTTCTTGAGATAATTGGTGGTGATTGCCGCGAGCCAGGTGAGCTTGCCGGGGTTGCGGCTCTGCACGTCTGTTGGGACGATTTGGCCGAGATTCGTTCTCTGGCGGTGGCCGATGAGTTTCAGGGCCGGGGGATTGGCGGCAGATTGGTGCGCCATTGCCTGGAAGATGTTAAAATACTGGGAATTAAAAGGGTGTTTTGCCTGACTTATCAGCCTGATTTTTTTGAGAAATTAGGGTTTATTAATATTGATAAGGATAAATTGCCCCATAAGGTGTGGAGCGATTGTCTGCAATGTCCTAAATTCCCTGATTGTAATGAGGTTGCCCTGATTTGGCCGGGAAATATGGACTAACAGGTAACTATTCAGCTGCACCCAATCTGCGGTCGATAATGCCGTCCAGCATACGGATGTATAGCTGAACGGCATTATCAACCACATCTCGGGCACATCCGGAGTCTGCGCTTACCTGAACAGTTACAGCTCACAGTTCAGGGCAACTTTTCGATTGTCACTGGATAGTTACACTAACAGCTAGACTTCGGGGCTGCAAGCCCCTGGGAACCTGGTATTTATAAATAGTGATTATTGTTGTGGCGCCAGCGGATTAATTCTGGCCCCCACATTTCGAGTTAAAAATAGGAGTAATTTTTATGATAGGCAATGTGCTAACCAATGTCTTTGGCAGCAAGAATGATCGGATATTAAAAAAATTAAGGCCGATTGTTGAGCAGATTAATAGCCTGGAACCGGATATCCAAAAATTGGACGATGCGGCCCTGCGGGCCAAAACTGTTGAGTTCAGGGAACGCTTCAGCAAGGGTGAATCCCTGGATGATTTGCTGCCGGAGGCCTTTGCTGTGGTAAGGGAGGCCGGTTTCCGGGTGCTTGATATGCGGGCCTATGATGTGCAGCTTGTCGGCGGCATTATCCTGTACCGGGGTTGTATCGCCGAAATGAAAACCGGTGAGGGCAAGACCCTGGTGGCGACCCTGCCCGTATATCTGAATGCCCTGTCCGGTAAAGGCGCCCACGTGGTAACGGTGAATGATTATCTGGCCCGGCGTGACTCTGAATGGATGGGGGAGGTCTATCGTTTCCTGGGCATGAGTGTAGGTTCGATATTGCATGGTATGGATGATGCGGCGAGACGTGAGGCCTATTTTTCCGATATAACCTACGGTACAAACAACGAGTTCGGCTTCGATTATCTGCGCGACAATATGAAATTTGATCTGGCCGACTTCTGCCAACGGGAATTCAATTTTGCCATTGTTGATGAGGTGGATAGTATCCTGATTGATGAGGCCAGAACTCCCCTTATTATTTCCGGCCCTTCGGAACTGTCGACCGGTCTTTATAAGAAGGTGGACAGTATCATGCACAAATTCAAGGAGGAGGTTGACTATACGGTTGATGAAAAGGATCGCATCGCCGCCTTTACCGAGGATGGCGTTTTTCACGCCGAGAAATTACTGGGGCTTGATAATATCTATGACCCCAAGAATATAGAGTATCTCCATCATATAAACCAGTCATTGAAGGCTCACTCTCTGTTCAAAAAAGATGTCGATTATATTGTGCGGGACGGCGAGGTGGTGATTGTTGATGAATTTACGGGCCGCACCATGCCGGGCCGCCGCTTCAGCGATGGCCTGCATCAGGCTTTGGAGGCCAAGGAGGGGGTTAAGGTTGAGCAGGAGAATCAGACGCTGGCCTCAATCACATTCCAGAATTTTTTCCGGATGTATGACACCTTGGCAGGGATGACAGGTACTGCCGATACGGAGGCGGCGGAGTTTAAAAAAATATACAATCTGGACGTAGTCATTGTCCCCACGCATGAAAAGGTGGGCAGAGTCGATTACGCGGATGTTATTTACAAAAATGCGGCGGCTAAGTATCGGGCGGTGGTGCGGGAAATCAAGGAAATGCATGCCAAGGGGCGGCCTGTTTTGGTCGGCACCATCAATATCGATATCTCGGAGCATATCTCAAGCCTGCTGAAAAAGGAGAATATTACCCATTCCGTGCTTAATGCCAAGCACCATGAACGTGAGGCTGAGATTATTGCCGAGGCCGGTCATGAGGGCAAGGTGACTATTGCCACCAATATGGCAGGCCGTGGCACGGATATCAAGCTAGGAGAGGGCGTGGCTGAACTGGGGGGGCTGCATATTCTGGCTACCAGCCGCCATGAATCAAGGCGGATTGACAATCAGCTGCGGGGCAGATCAGGCCGTCAGGGTGATGCCGGTTCTTCCCGCTTCTATCTGTCTCTGGAGGATGACCTGTTGCGCATCTTCGGCTCTGACCGGATAGCCGGGATTATGCAGCGTCTGGGAATGGAAGAGGATGAGCCTATCGAACATAGTATGATTACCAGGGCCATAGAAAGTGCGCAGCGTAAGGTGGAGGGACATAATTTTGACATCAGAAAGCACCTGCTGGAATACGATGATGTCATGAACAAGCAGCGGGAGATCATCTATACCCAACGCCGCACAGTTTTACAGGGCGAAGATATAAAAGAGGTACTCGCGGAGATGATATCTGATGCCGCTGCCGAGATTGCCGCTGAAGTGATTGACGCCAATCTGCCGCCGGAAGATTGGAATTGGGCTCTGCTTGATGAGAAAATGGCAGCTGCTTTTGGTGTTTCTGCCGCTATTTCGGCAGATGAGCGGCAGGAAATATCTGATCAGATTCTTGTGGAACGTCTGCAGGAGACAGCGCGGGCGGCCTATGCCGAAAGGGAAAAGGCGCTTGGCCCCGAGAATACCCGGCACCTTGAACGGGTGGTTTTGCTCCAGGTTGTGGACAGCCATTGGAAGGAGCATCTGCTGAATATGGATCATTTGAAGGAGGGAATCGGTCTGCGTGGTTACGGCCAGAAAGACCCCCTGGATGAGTATAAACGCGAAGGCTATGAGATGTTTGTTGACCTCATGGAATCAATCAAGCGGCAGGCTGTCGCCACCATGTTTATGGTACGTCTGGTTTCAGAAGATGAGGTTGATGAACTTGAGCAGCAGCGCCGTGAGCAGCAACAGGCAATGGAGATGAATCGCAGTGATGAGGAAACGGCACGTAAACCAATTACTCGTGATGGAGATAAGATAGGCCGCAATGCCCCCTGCCCATGCGGCAGCGGCAAGAAATATAAGCGTTGTTGCGGCAGGGCAAAATGATATCAGGGTGTCAGAAGGCAGAGGACAGAGGACAGGGTAATTCATCACGGGGTAGGGCAACCTTCCTGAATTTCCAGAAAAAGTTGTAAGCGGTTGCAGGGTGCGCCTGATGTGGACGATGGGCAAGGCGCCGTGTACTGGTGCTACATAAGCCTTGCCCATCGTTCGCAGCAGGTGTGCCCTGTGAGCGCTTACGGGCTGGCAATTAATTTTACGGAGCTTTATGGATGATTAACGGCTTTGAGTTTGCGGCGGTAAAATCGGGGATCAGGGGTAAAGACCGTCTCGATATGGGGCTTATTTTCTGCCGATGTCCAGCCGCCGCCGCCGGGGTATTTACCACTAATTTGGTGCAGGCGGCACCGGTTATTTTGGGACGGGAGCGAATTGCCGGCGGGATGATTCAGGCGGTTCTGGTTAACTCCGGGATTGCTAATGCCTGCACCGGCGATACCGGCCTGAAAAATGCCGAAGATTGTGCCAGGATGACCGCTGCCGCCTTGGGTATTGCTGAAGAATTGGTGTTGGTATCGTCAACGGGGGTTATCGGTGAGCAGTTTGATATGAGTTGTTTTGCCCGCTGTATCCCGAAACTGGCAGCCGCCACGGGGTCTGATAAGTTGGCGGACGTGAACCGGGCAATCATGACCACGGATACCGTGCCAAAACAGGCGGAGCGTGTGGTTCAGCTAGGCGGCCAGCCGGTGCGGTTGGCCGGTATTGCCAAGGGGGCCGGAATGATTATGCCCAATATGGCAACCATGCTCTGTTTCATTATGACCGATGCCAGGATTGAGTCCGCCATTTTGCGGCCCATGCTTGCCGGAGCCGTGCAGCAATCATTCAACCGGATTACGGTGGATGGTGATACCTCAACCAACGATACGGCAATCATCATGGCTAGCGGTCTGGCTGAGAACGCCCTGTTGGATGAAATAGACTCTAGCGAAGCGCGGCTGTTTAACCAGGCTCTGGAGGATTTGTGCCGGGAATTGGCGCTGAAAATTGTCGCCGATGGCGAGGGCGCCACAAAACTGGTTACCATCGCGGTAAGCGGCGCCAAAGATGAGATGGAGGCCGAAGCGGCGGCCCGCACAGTGGCAAATTCCGCCCTGGTTAAGACAGCCTTTTTCGGCGCGGATGCCAATTGGGGCCGCATTATGGGGGCACTGGGCCGGTCGGGGGCCGCTTTCAGGCCGGAACAAATTGCCATATCCTTTGGCGAGCAGCAAATTGTGGCCGATGGCCAATTAATTTCAGCGGCTGCGGAAGAGGCGGCCGCCAGGGTTCTGGCCCAAAAGTCATTTACCGTGCGAATTGATTTGGGCGCCGGCAAGGAGGGTTGTGAGATTTATACCTGCGATCTCTCGCTTGATTATGTGAAAATTAACGCGGATTATCGCACCTGACTCAAGGGGAATAGGGGGCAGATGTGGTACTGCTAAAAGTGGTCAAATCGGGGATAGCGGGTAGACTGATTATTTAGGGAGAGTTATGCGACGATTATTCGGTACTGATGGGGTGCGCGGCACCGCGAACATCTACCCGATGACCAGTGAGATTGCCATGCAAATTGGCCGGGCCATCGCCTTTCTGGTCAAGGATCAAAGGCATGGCCACCGGATTGTCATCGGCAAGGATACCAGAATATCTGGCTATATGATCGAAAATGCTCTGGCCGCCGGCATTTGTTCCATGGGGGTGGATGTCCTCCTGGTAGGGCCGCTGCCTACTCCGGGCATCGCCTTTATCACCCATTCCATGCGGGCCGATGCCGGAGTGGTAATTTCCGCCTCCCATAATCCCTTTCAGGATAACGGCATCAAGATATTTTCCCGGGACGGGTTTAAACTGCCTGATGTGAAAGAGGCCGAGATTGAGGATCTGATATTTTCCCAGAAGATGGCGGCTCTGCGTCCAGTGGCCGATGAGGTTGGCCGGGCCAGCCGCCTTGATGATGCCAGGGGTCGCTATATTGTCTTTCTGAAAAACACCTTTCCCAACAAATATACCCTGGATGATTTTCATATTGTCCTGGACTGCGCCCACGGTGCCGCTTACGGGGCGGCACCCAGTGTCTTCGCGGAATTAGGGGCCAGAGTTAC
>JAADIV010000190.1 GCA_013151175.1 Deltaproteobacteria bacterium
GCCACCGGCCAATTGCCCAAGTTTGAGGAAGACCTATTCCGGGTTCAGGGTTGGGATCTTTATCTGATACCCACCGCCGAGGTGCCTATCACCAATTTACATCGCCAGGAAACTCTTACTGCCGGGGATTTGCCGCTTAAATATGTGGCATACACCCCCTGTTTTCGTTCCGAGGCCGGTTCTTACGGCCGGGATACCAGGGGGCTTATCCGCCAACATCAGTTTGATAAGGTGGAATTGGTCAAGTTTACCACCCCGGAGACTTCCGGGGCGGAATTGGAATCACTGTTGGCCGATGCCGAGGAGGTTCTGCAACTCCTGGAGCTGCCGTATCGGGTGGTAACGCTGTGCAGCGGTGATTTGGGATTTTCCTCCAGCAAGACCTATGATATTGAGGTCTGGCTGCCGGGGCAGGACAAGTACCGGGAAATTTCGTCATGTAGCAATTTCCTTGATTTCCAGGCCCGGCGCGGCGGTATCCGCTACCGGCCGCCCGGTCAGAAGAAAAGCGCCCTGGTACATACCCTGAATGGCAGCGGTCTGGCCGTTGGCCGCACCCTGGCCGCTATCTTCGAGAACTATCAGCAGGAAGATGGCTCTGTTGCCGTTCCGGCTATTCTGCAACCCTATTTTAAGAACAGGTTTTAGACCTTTGCGTAAAATTCTGGCTCAAATCCCCAATATCCTCACCGTTATCCGCATCCTCCTGATTCCGGTGATTATCTATCTCCTCCAGATGGACAGGCATCAACTGGGTCTGATTATTTTTGTGATAGCGGCCGTGACTGACGCCCTGGACGGTTTTATTGCCAAATCGTTTAAGATAACCAGTAAATTCGGCACCTATCTTGACCCCATAGCCGATAAATTGTTGCTGAATTCCACCTACGCCATCCTGGCCATTATGGGTTGGCTGCCCATTTGGTTGGCGGCCCTCGTCTGGCTGCGTGATCTGGTTATTTTTGTGGGGGCGGCAGCCCTTAAATTCAGGGGATACCGGCTGAATATAAAACCCGCTTTGGTGGGTAAGGCCACGACCCTGAGCCAAATTATCACCGTTTGTCTCTTTTTTGATGTGGGAGTATCAAAGTCCCTGATTACCTGGCAGCCGGTCTTTGTTGCCGCTACTGCCATCTTGACCCTCTGGTCGGGCGGCTATTACGTCATGGTCGGTATAAAGATGGATGAAAAAGAGAAGATTAATCCGGTCAAGGCCTGAGTGCGCGTTATGTTATTTTCTGCCAAGAACCTCTGGTGGCTGGGGATATTTTCCCTCGTTTCCTTTATTGCTACTCTCATTGCTATCCCCCTGATCCTGGTAAAAATTCCCGCTGATTATTTTCTGGAAACCAGCGAAAAAGCCGGCTTGCGGCCCGCCATAATGACCCTGATTGGCAGGAATATTCTGGGATTTGTCTTTTTGGTAATGGGAATTATTATGCTGTTCACTCCGGGGCAGGGGATTCTGACAATGCTTATCGGTCTGTCACTGCTAAATTTCCCCGGTAAACGGCGGCTTGAGCTTAATCTTATCCGCCGCCCACAGGTGCAGAGAGCCATCAACTGGCTGCGCGCCAAATATGGCAAACCGCCGCTGTTAATTCCGTAGAGGACGGCGGCTGAAGCAGCGCAAACGCCGCCCCGCTATCACCAATAAATATACGGCCCCGGCCAGGACAATAATTATCGGGCCGCTAGGAAGATCCAACTTGTAACTCACGGCCAGGCCGCTAGCGACAAAGCCCATACATAAAAAGGAAGCCAGAACCATCATATGCCCCAGGCGGTTAACGAACTGGCCGGCAATGGCCGCCGGCAGGGTCAATAGAGCCACCACCATTACTATGCCAACCACCCGCACCAGCAGTACCACCGTGAGGGCGGTCATCGTCAGCAGGAGCAGATAATAAAAGCTCGTTTGCAGGCCGCGAATGCGGGCGTACTCCTCATCAAAACAGACGGCGAGAAAATTATGGTAGAGAAACCATACCAACGTCACGATCACCAGATCAAGGATTGCTACCATCCATAAATCCTCTTGCGTCACCAGGAGAATATTACCGAAAAGATAGCTCATCGGATCGGAATAGCCCGGCGTTTTGGCGATAAATAACAGGCCAACAGCCATACCCACGGCCCAGAGCGCGCCAATAACCGTATCTTCGCGCTGTTTGGCGTGAATACTGACCATGCCAATTATCAGAGCTGCCATGAGAGCCGCCACCAGAGCGCCGTAAAGCGGGTCAAGCCAGGGAAGATTGTGGGTCTTTTGCAAATAGAGGGCGGCGCCAATACCACCTAAAACGCAGTGGGCGATGGCTCCGGCAATATAGGTTATCCGGCGGACAACAACATAAGAGCCGACAATACCAAAGGATATACTGGCCAGAATACCCACCAGAAAGGCGTAGCGCAGGAAGGGCAATTGATTGCTAGTCAGGGCGGCGATAAATTCAGACATGCGTATGCCCCCCGGCAGCACAGCGATGGTCGTGACGCACCATCTGGAAATCGGCGCCGTACATATCCTGAATAATCTCGCCGGTTATTTCACTGGTTGGGTGGATATGCACCCAATTATTCACGCATACCACCGACTGAAAAAAGCGGGAGGTAAAACCAAGATCGTGGGTAACCAGAATAACCGCCATGCGTTCATTCAGCTCCCGCAGTAACTCCATAAAGCTATGCTCCGCCTGGGCATCAATATTTGCGGTTGGTTCGTCCATAATCAGGAGCTTTACCGCCGAAACCAAAGCCCTGGCAATGAGCACCCGTTGTTGTTGGCCGCCGGATAATTCGGCAAAGCTGGCGTGCATGTAGGCTTCTAGGTCAAGATCTGCCAGGGCCGCGCGGGCGGCGTCATAATCAGCAGCGGTATAACGTCCCGGCCGGCTGCCAAGGCGGCCCATCAGGGCAACATCCAGAGCGGTAACCGGAAAGAGGGGATCATATTTGGTGGACTGCGGTACATAGCCGACCTGCGAGCGGGTTTTGGCGGGGTTATCGCCCAAAAGACGCACCGTACCCCTGTCGGGTTGCAACAGGCCCAGCATCAGTTTTATCAGGGTTGACTTGCCGCCGCCATTTGGCCCGATGATACAGGTGGAATCCAATTGACCTATCCTGAGATTTACATCGCGCAGAACTATCCGGTCGTTATAGGAAAACTCCAAATCTGTCAGCTCGATTACGGCCTCTACGCTCTTATTTTTTGTCATTTTTTAAGGCTTCTTTCAAGGCCCCGGCGATCTTCATAAAATTTTTTAAGACATTAGCGGCCAGGGGGTTTAGGGGCACAACCGTGCCGTTAATAGCGGCGGCTACCACGGCGGCGCTGCGCGTATCGAATTGCGGCTGGGTAAAGATGATACGCACCTTATCAGCACGGGCCTGCTTTATCAACCTGGCCAGTCGCCTTGGCCCCGGCCGACTGCCCCCCATCTCCACCGCCTGTTGCCGCAGGTTGTAGGCGGCGCCAAAATAACCAAAGGCCGGGTGGAAAACATAAAATGACCGGCCGGCATAGGGGCGCAATAAGACGCGGATGCGCCGGTCAACTTTTTGTAATTCTTTACGGATAACCACTAAATTTCCTTTGTAAATCGGTGAATTACGCGGGTCTATAGCCGCTAGCGTTCTGGCAATGGTGGCGGCCTGTATTGTCAGCAGGGGCGGTGAAAGCCAGATATGGGGGTCAATATCACCGTCTGCGGCGGTTCTCAGCGGCAGGCCGCTAGTGAGATCAACAATTAACAAATTATGATTACGGGCCTTAATCTGCCCCACCAAACGCCTTTCAAAGGGCAGCCCGGTAGTAAACAAAATTTTGGCCTGGCCCAGATTCATAATCTGCCTGGGAGTCGGCTCAAAATCCTGGGGCTCCTGCCCCTTATTAATCAAAACCTGGACACGCACCAGAGTGCCGCCGATCCTGCGAATGACAAAGGCTTGCGGCGGCGTGGCCACCACAACGCGGAGAGGCGCCGCCCATACCGGCGCTGCCAGCCACAAAAGAATAAATGTCAGATAAAATTTCATGGTAAAATCAGGCCGCGAGAATCAGGTGATGCACCACATTAAAGAGGAACTCCCGGCCAATCATAAACAGGATAATCGAGACCACAGCGGCGGCGGGAACCGTAATCAGCCAGGCCCCAAAAATTTTCTTGGTGACATCACGGTTGATACCGGCGAAACCACGAGCCATACCAATACCGAGAATAGCCCCTACCAGGGTATGAGTGGTTGAAATGGGCAGCCCCATGCGGCTGCAGGCCAGAACTGTTACCGTGGTGGCAATATCAGCCGCCACCCCCCGTGATGGCGTGATCTCCGTAATATCGCTTCCCACTGTCGCCATGACGCGATAGCCGTAAGTAGCCAGGCCAACCACTATCCCGGCGCCACCCAAAACCATAATCCAGAATGGTACGCCAACCCGCATCGCTACAGTGCCGGTATGCAGAATGCTCACTACGGCGGACAAAGGGCCTACGGCGTTGGCAACATCGTTGGAACCGTGGGCGAATGCGACCGAACAGGAGCTTATAATTACCATGGGGACAAAGATCTGTTCCACCAGTTCCAACTGTTTGGCAATAGATAATCCGGCTTTGTCGGCCAATTTACGGTGGAGATAAAATTTTGACAAGACAGCGGAGATTATGGCGACTGCAAACGCTATCAGCAGCGTGTTGTTATCCGTCAGCCAAGCAACATCTTTAATTATATGCTTCAAGCCCTTATATATTGTGGCCATGGTCACCGTAAGAGCCAGAAAAAAGACGATGAACGGGGTGATCTTCTCGGCCGCCCGTACTGGTTGGGCGCTGCCCAGAATTGTCTTGCTGATAAAGGTAAAGATGACAAAACCCATTGTGCCGCCCACTATGGGAGAGATAAACCAGGAGGCCACAATTTGACTCATCTTAATCCAGTTTACCGCCCCAAAGCCGGCGGCGACAATCCCAAATCCGGCCACGGCGCCCACGATGGAATGGGTAGTTGAAACAGGCATTCCCGTTAGAGACGATATGTTCAACCAAATGGCTGCGGCCAACAGGGCGGATGCCATGCCGATTACAAAGAGGGTGGCCGCCTCACTGGGTACCATGCCGGGCAGATGGGCCAGAACTTCGGGATCAACAATTCCCTTGCGCACCGTATCGGCTACATGAGAACCCACCAGAACCGCCCCGGCAAACTCACATATTCCGGCGGCAATCACCGCCTGCTTGAGGGTCAGGGCCTTGGAGCCAACGGCATCGGCCATGGAGTTCGCCACATCATTGGCGCCAATATTCCAGGCCATATAGAATCCCAGGAGAACAACGGAACCAAGAATTATCATATCCATGTGTTAGTTTTCCTTCGCATACGATCGTTGTCGTACCGCTCCATGATGGTAAAGTAAATATTACCAGAGTGTGGTCTGCCTGACTTGTAAGTGCTTACAGGGTGCCGGAGATTTTTGTGAGTAGGCCGGAGTCTCACTAGTTCACTTACCTGGTGCAGCGTATTAGTCATACGTAAACCAGGCTAATCGCGAAGGTAAGCGAGGGACGAGACTCCGAAGATTCGGTACCCTGTAAGCACTTACTATTTGACAATCATATTACGCAGCATATCGCCGGCATTTTCCGCCTCATTGGCAATCTGGCCTAGGGTAATCAGCATCTTTTCATAAAACATGATGGTAATTGGATCAAGTTCTGATTCCAGGTTATATATATCCACGGATAATTTGCGGGCCATCCTGTCGGCCTTCCATTCCTCTTCACCCAGCCCTTCAATATATTTAAGCACCTCTGCCGCCTCCGCGCCGCCGAATGAGCTTTCGGCCAGGCTCTGCATCTGCACAGTGGCCGTGAGCAGGGCGCCGGTAACCTGAAATATCTGATTAATAAAACTAAAAAATTTCTCATGGAGAACAGGGTGCAGGCGGGTCTTCCTAATCGTCAGAATTACGGCGAAATCCTCGGCATTATCGGCAATTTTATCCTGACAATGTAAAAAGGCGTCAATATCCACCCGGTCAACGGGCATGAAATAGCGGCGCGGTAATTGTTTTCTGATTGAGTGCTTTATCGCATCCGCTTCGAACTCAAGCTTGGATGTCTTGTCCTGCAAAACATGAATTTGTGGGTAATCCTCTTGCACCAGGGCCTCCAATAAGGGCCAAACCATCTCCACGCACTCGTGTACCTTCTTTGAATGCTCGGCCAGCAGGCCAAAAGGCGATTTGCCGAATAAATCCTGTACAATTCCCATATCTTCACCCCTCGAATACGATCGTTGTCGTACCGCTGCTTATTTTTTTGTAACCGCTTTGTACCCCTGAAGTTACGGGTTAATCATCTGGTAAATTTTATCCCTAACCTCAGCAAAAGGTATATCCACAGATTCGCCGGTTTTCCGGGTTCTTAGCTCAACAAGTCCCTCTTTGGCAAATTTTTTGCCCACCGTCAGCCGGTACGGGATACCGAGTAAATCGGCATCCTTGAATTTACTGCCGGGGCGTTCGTCCCGATCATCAAGCAGGACATCCATACCCTGCTCTTCCAGTTCGCTATAAAGAGACTCGGCAGCGGTGGTAATCTTTTCATCATTGACACCAAGATTTAAGATAATTAGCGGCAGGGGCGCGATGGGCAGGGGCCAGATCATACCGTCTTTATCATGATTCTGTTCAATGGCGGCGGCGGCAACCCGGCTGACGCCTATACCGTAACATCCCATAATAAAGGGCTTTTCCTGGCCATTACTGTCAAGGAAAACGGCATGCAGGGCCTCGCTGTAATTGGTGCCCAACTTAAAGATATGGCCAACCTCAATGCCACGGGTCAGGTTAAGTCCGGCGCCGCATAAGGGACAGCGATCATCTTCGGTAATCAGCCGCAGGTCGGCCGTTCGCTCCACCTGAAAGTCACGCCCGACATTGGCATTAATAAAATGATAATTTTTTTCGCCCGCGCCAATGGCAAAATTTTGCATCGCCAAAACCTCGCGGTCGGCCACCATGGGGATTTTCATCCCTATCGGCCCCAAATAACCGCTCGGCACGCCGGTGGCGGTAAAACATTCCTGATCTGTGGCCAATTCAACCTCAACCGCGCCAAGAAAATTCTGTAATTTTACCGGCTGCACCTCGTGATCGCCGCGCAACAGCACCGCCACCGGTTTGCCATCGGCCATAAAAATCATGGTCTTGACCAACTCCTTAGCCGAAATTCGTAGAAACTCCGTTACCGCCCCTACCTTGCGTTTCCCGGGAGTCTCAACCTTTGCCAAAGGTTTCTCCGCTACCTTTTCGCCGGTTGGCGGCGGCATACAGGCTGCCTTTTCCATATTGGCCGCGTAAGAACATTTGGGGCAAATAACCAGGGTATCCTCGCCGGTGTCGGCCAGTACCATAAATTCATGGGAAAAGCTGCCGCCGATGGTGCCGGTATCCGCCTCAACCGCGCGGAAGGCCAGACCGCAGCGTGTAAATATCCGATGATAGGCGTAGCGCATCTTCTCATATGTCAGTTGCGCCGCCTCATCGGTATCATCAAAGCTGTAGGCGTCTTTCATGATGAATTCCCGCCCCCGCATAAGGCCGAAACGGGGCCTGATTTCATCGCGGAATTTGGTCTGAATCTGATATAAATTTAACGGCAAGGCTCGATATGAATGGACATTATTCCGCACCAGATCGGTAATAACCTCCTCATGCGTAGGGCCAAGGCAGGACTCCCGCTCGTGCCGGTCGCGAAAACGCAGTAATTCCGGCCCATATTTTTGCAATCGGCCCGATTCACGCCAGAGATCAGCAGGTTGAACCATGGGCAACAGCACCTCCTGCGCCCCGGCCGCATTCATCTCTTCCCTGACAATCTTTTCGATATGGCGCAGGGTCATAAGCCCCAGGGGCAGGTATGAATAAACCCCGCTGCTGAGTTTACGGATAAAACCGGCCCGCAGCATTAATTTATGGCTGACAACCTCGGCCTCTGAGGGGTTTTCCCTTAAGGTGGGAATAAGTGTTTGACTGAATCGCATGATATTTCCTTTTTTATTTTCTGCTAAAGATCTGTTCTAAAAAACGTAACTATTCAGGCCCCTTGGTGCCTCCGACAAAAAGCCGGGGGGAATTCGGCCTAACATATTTTTTGCAGTTCGGCGATAAAGGCATCGAAAAGTTGATCCTCGGGTACTTTTTTGTATAGTTTACCTTTTTTGAAGATGATGCCCAGGCCGTTGCCGCCGGCGATACCGAGATCCGCTTCTTTGGCCTCACCGGGGCCGTTTACCACGCAACCCATTACGGCTATTTTCACATCGGTTTCAATCCCTTGAATATATCTTTCCACCCGCTCGGCCAGAGCAAATAGATTAATGCGGCAACGACCGCAGGTGGGGCAGGAAATGAGTTCTGGGCCGCGCCGGCGAATATGCAGGGCCCGCAACAGCTCATAGGCCACTCTTATTTCCTCGGCTGGATCGCGGGTCAGGGATATCCGCAGGGTATCGCCGATGCCGTCTGCCAATAAGAGGCCCAGGGCAACGCTGGATTTGACCGTTCCGGCAAGCAAACCGCCCGCCTCAGTTACCCCCAGGTGGAGGGGGTAATCACAATGTTTGGCCAACTGCCGGTAGCCCGCCACCGTCTGCATGGCATCAGATGACTTGATCGAGATTTTTATATTGGTAAAATTAAGTTTCTCTAGCAGGGCCACATTCCGCAGGGCGCTTTCCACCAAAGCACCGGGGGTCGGGCCGCCGTGCTGCGCCTGAATGTCCTTCTCGATAGAGCCGGAGTTCACCCCGACCCGAATAGCGGTATCATACTCTTTTGCTGCCGCCACTACCCCGGCTAGCTTGGCCGGGCCGCCCAAATTGCCGGGATTTATACGAATGGCATGAGCGCCGCTCTCCATGCTTGCCACTGCCAACCGCCAGTCAAAATGAATATCGGCAATCAGGGGAATGGTGATCCGGGGAATAATATCTTTAATGGCCGCCGCCGCCGCTGTATCCACAACCGCCACCCTGATAATTTCACAGCCGGCAGCCGTAAGCCGCTCTATCTGCGCTACTGTGGCCTCGATATCCCTGGTGTCAGTATTGGTCATTGACTGCACCACAATGGGGGCGCCGCCGCCGATGGCCACATCACCCACCTTAATCTGCCTGGTTTTTTTGCGGCTGATCAACATATTCCTTGAGCCTGTAAAATTTGCTTAATCCTGTCGCGGGGCAGGATTCACCGCCTCACGTTCCTCCACGATTATAATCGTTTGCGGCATGTCCCGCACTACCTAGTTTTATTTTTTCAGCAGGCCGGGGTAATTGGGATGAAAATTGTGCTTAACTATTGACAAAAATGATTATAGGGTATAAAAAATCTCTGTCTAATTAATGCCGATGGTTTTATTTACCGATGTGGTGTGAGACTGTCATTTTTTATATTAATTCTAAGAAAACAAAGGAGAACCACAATGCTAAAGAAGTCCTTGACCATCGCCATGGTCAGCGCCATCACCTTCGGTTTCATCATGATTACCGCCGGAGTATCGCTTGCCAAAAATGTCGGCCCGGAAACATTTAAACTCACGCAAGTAAAGAGGATGGGGAGTATTACCTTTACCCATAGAAAACATCAGGGCAGATTCGAGTGCAAGACATGCCATCATACCAAGGCCGCTGACGGCACGAAGGGACCTTACGTTGCTGGGCAGGAGGCGCTTTGTAATACCTGCCATAAAGGTAAGAGATTCCCCAGAAAAATGATGAAATTCTGCAAGACCTGCCATAAAAAGATGAAAAAAGAGGGCAAAAACCCGCCGGTAAGATGCAGGGGATGTCACGTTAAGTAAACAGCGGTAGATGTTTGCCATGATTGCTTTGTAAGGCCGCAGTCTCTTCATGAGGCTGCGGCCTTTTTTTTGTTTATCAAACCCCGTCACCGCCACTAAAATGCCCCCCCGGAAAAGGACAAGCCGCCGCTCAAAGGGAAGACCATGGCGTTGGAGTCATATCCATTTAAGTATTTGCCTGCTAGCCGTCTGCCTATTGCTCTCCGGTCTTATTACCGCTAGCCTGTACAGCCTGGTCGCCCTGCATATCCCGGCTATAGATTCCCTGGCCAGTTACCATCCGTCGGCTACGACCATTATTTTAGACAAGAATAACCACGAGATCGGTCATGCCTACACGGAAAACCGGCGGCTGAAAAATTTTGCGCAATTACCGCCATTACTGCCCCGCGCCTTTGTGGCGGCGGAGGATGCCAGATTCTACCAACATCCGGGCGTTGATATCTGGTCAATTTTACGGGCCATGGTTCACAATATGGAATCAGGCCGCCGGGGTCAGGGCGGTAGCACCATTACCCAACAGGTTGCCCGGGCCTTGTTATTATCTCCCGAGAAGACTTACACCCGCAAAATCAAAGAGGCCATTCTGGCCTATCGTATTGACCATGCCCTGTCGAAAGATGAGATATTGCATATTTATCTGAACCAGATATATCTTGGCGCCCAGGCCTACGGTGTCGGAGCGGCGGCCATGACCTATTTTGGCAAACCGGTAGGGTCTCTTAATTTGGCTGAAATTGCCATCCTGGCTGGACTGCCCCAGGCGCCTAGCAGCTACTCGCCGCTACGGCATTTACAAAGGGCAAAAAGGCGGCAGGCCTATGTCTTAAACCGCATGGTGGAGGATCATTATATTTCCGCTCCGGCTGCCAGGGCCGCCTTTAAAATGCCGCTTAAAATCCAGGCGCCCCCTGAGATGCCGCCGGCCGCCGGTTATTTTGTCCAATACATCAAAAAATATATCAGGCGAAAATACGGTGCCAAACTGCTTATGGACGGGGGATTAACGGTATATACCACCCTGGATTTGCGCCTCCAACAGACCGCTCTTCAGGCCCTGCGCCGAGGATTGGCGCAACTTGCCGTCAGGCAGTCGTCTGCCAAAACCCCGCCCCAGGCGGCCCTGATCAGCATTGAAGTTAAAACTGGCAAGGTTAGGGCCGTTGTCGGCGGCGACAATTTTCAGACCAGTCAATTTGACCGCGCCATTCAGGCTAAACGGCAGCCGGGGAGCGCCTTTAAACCGATAATCTATGCCGCAGCGTTGGAGTCTTCATTCACCCCCAATACGATAATTGACGATGCCCCAATTGCCTATAAAAATGCCAACGGCATATGGCGGCCGCAAAATTTCAGCGGCAATTTTTTCGGCCCCACCACTGTACGCAACGGCCTTGTCTATTCCAGGAATATTGTCGCCATCAAAATCCTCCAGGCCGTTGGCATCAACAGGGTGATTCGTCTGGCCGGGAAGATGGGTATAACCTCGCCTCTAACCCCTAATTTGGCCCTGGCCCTGGGGGCATCAGAGGTGTCTCTCCTGGAACTGACCAATTCCTATACCGTATTTGCCAACGGAGGTTATTATAGAGCGCCGGTGTTTATCAATAAAATTGTTGATCGCAACGGCAAAATTCTGGAAAGAAACCGCCCGGATAGCCGCCGGGTAATAAGCGCGGGAACCGCCTATCAGCTTACCAATATAATGCAGGGAGTTATTCAGACAGGCACCGGCCGTGCCGCCAGAGGCATAAAATACGCCGCCGGCAAAACCGGTACTACGGACAAGAATATGGATGCCTGGTTTGTCGGTTACACGCCAATCCTGGCAACTGGAGTATGGGTTGGCTATGATCGCCATAAATCACTGGGGAGGCGGGAAACAGGGGGGCATGCCGCCGCACCTATCTGGCACAATTTTATGGCAAAGGCGGCAGCCTATCGCTCTGGTCATGACTTTCCGGTGCCGCCCGGCATAACATTCGTTCCAATTGACAGGGACAGCGGCAATTTTGAATACGAAAACCCGGATAACGCCTTATGGGAGGCCTTCAAGAAAAAGAGGCTGCCGGATTGGGAAAAGCGGCGGCAACAAAATTAACGGGCCGGAATCGTAACTATTCAGCGTGATGCCTAAAAGGAACGATGGCCCCAGAATCAACCTTTTCTGTGGGGAAGCTTATCCAAATCATCTGTTGCCGAAAAAACCAACGAAAACTGCTTTTCCAACACCTTGGTGAGGTCTGCCGATTCCTTGTCCTGTGGAACCGTTACCCGGACTGCCACTTGCTTCTGCCCCTCGCCGGCGTCATCATAGGAGGTCAATATACTGATAATCCGGCTGTTATTCTCCCTTAGAACCTTAACCAGTTCGGTTACCGCGCCAGGTACGTCAGGCAGATTAAAGACGTATTGGATAGCGCCATCCTTAATCCCCGTGGCATGAATAAACCCCAGCATCACGTCCGTCTCACTGAGCAAGCCGATAATTCGGCCGGAATCATCCACAACGGGAATGCCCGAAATTTTATTGTCCAGCATAATAAGGGCCGCTTTTTCCAGAGAATCCGTCCCGCGCATAGTAATGGGATCAGTGGTCATGACCTCTTTCACCTTCATTTCCGACAGCAGGTAATATAACTCATGAATATCAAGAGATGTGGTATTTGAGGGTGAAGCCTCCTTAACATCACGGTCGGAAACAATGCCCAACAATTTACCGTGCGAAACAACGGGCAGCTTTCTGATATTCTTCTCTTTCATAATCCGGGTCGTCCGCATCAACGAAGTATTTTCATCCACAGTAAAAACATTCTTAGTCATCCAATCCTTAATTAACATTACAGTCCCCGCGTTTGTTTTTCCAGCCAGCGATAAATACCTGGCTTAAATAATTGTCTGTTACCAGGCACGCCCTTAAAAAATATTGCATTTGTATGATGCAGCTACTATTATGAACCATCGCATACGAACGTTGTCGTACCGCTCATTACGCCCCCTTGGCGGGGTACAAAAATTCCAACCCTTATTTCGCACCATCATGCGCCCTATCCCTGATGATCAGCTTGCCTCCATTCTAACCTATCTTGAGTCAGAAGACAATTTTGTCTTTCTGGAAACAAGTAAAAATTCGGCACGGGAACAGACGAGTTTTATATTCCACAAACCGCTTACCCTGCTCGCCTTCCATAGAGATGACAGTCTGGAACATTTCTTCGGCCAGGCCGGGGGTTATCT
>JAADIV010000207.1 GCA_013151175.1 Deltaproteobacteria bacterium
ATTAACATCCTGGTCGACTGCTCAGCGGCAATCGCAGTTGAGATGGATGCCCCATTATTGGGGCAGGCAGTGGTCAATTTACTTGGCAACGCCATAAAATACAGCGCCGAAAACAGCCGGGTGGAGATCAACTGTGCGGTACGAGAGAACAGCGGCGTCAGGGAGGCGGTAATTATGATCCGGGATTACGGGCCAGGAATTGCCGCAGAGCATCTCAAACGGATATTTGAACGCTTTTACCGCTGTGACAAGTCCCGCAGCCGCAGGGACAAACAAGGCGGCACAGGCCTGGGGCTTGCCATCGTCAAGCATATCATGGAACTCCATCACGGCGGGGTATCGGTGGAAAGCCATGTTGGCCGGGGAAGCACCTTCATAATGGCCCTGCCCATGGTATAATCGGTCACGCCCACAGGGAACTTTCGCTATATCGGTCGTTTATTTTATTGCCG
Source organism: Deltaproteobacteria bacterium (assembly GCA_013151175.1). Taxonomy (GTDB): domain Bacteria; phylum Desulfobacterota; class Desulfobulbia; order Desulfobulbales; family VMSU01; genus JAADIV01. The sequence continues at coordinate 453 of JAADIV010000207.1, forward strand.
CCAACCACCGCAGGTGTTACCCTGCTCCGTTGGATGTTTTTTCCTGTTGATTTTTAATCCCAAGAGGAGCGATATGTCAGACCGCCTTAAAGGCAAGGGAATACGTTGTGGCCTGTTTGTCTTAGGCCTCCTGTTATACGCCGAACCCGCCCTGGCCGTCCAGCACCACGGCGGCGCAGAAGGACTGATCTCGCACCAGATTGGTCATATACTATTCACCCTCGGTATGGCATTTTTACTGTTCCGTGTCTATCAGGACAGGAAGCGGGGGGCTGGTTGGTTTGAATTCAAGGGTTTTCTCTGGTGCATTATTCTCTGGAACATCATGACATTCACCGGCCACTGGTTAGACGAGCTGACCAGTCCCGCCTCCTTCACCATAGTTAATCAACACCCAGTTGCCTTTACCATCAATAATCTGCAGGACGCCCTCTTCTACTTCACCCGGCTAGACCATTTATTATTGTTGCCGGCCCTGTTTTTTTTGCTCAAGGCCCTGCAAAAATGGGGTAAGGCATGACTATCTCCTGGGTACCAGTAGAATTGACGGACAGCATAGGTTCCATCCTGGCATTGTATTTGGCTGTCGCCTGTCTCATCCAGGCCCGGCTATGGTTTAAGAACAAGCATGATGATATTTTCAGGCATTATATCATCCTTCTGACCACAGCTATCACCATTTTCGCAGCCTCCCGTTCCATCGGCCATCTGGTGAAACAGGTTCTTCTTCTCAGCGGCCAAAATCATATCTGGCAGCATCTGTCGCCCTTCAGCGGAGGTATCAATACCGCCACCTTTATCGCGATCTGTACCATCGGCATTTACTACCAGAGCGTAGAAAAGATCCACCGCCAAATAGAGTATTACCACCATCATCTTGAGGATATGGTTACCAGGCGTACGGCGGCCCTGGAGGACGAAATAACTGAAAGGAAACAGATTCAACAGTCTTTAAGCGAGGAAAAGGAACAGCTAGCCGTCACCCTGCGCAGCATCGGTGACGGGGTTATCACCACCGATACGGCGGGCCAGGTCGTCCTCATCAACAAGGTTGCGGAACAGCTGACCGTTTGGCGGCATGAGGAAGCGGCGGGCCGGTCAATCATCGATATATTTAAGATTGTTGACGCCCATGATCGTACCCCCCTTGAAAATCCGGTAACCAGGGTGCTTTCCCTGAGCCGGATTGTAGCGATGGCCAATAACACCGTGCTGATCGCCAAAGACGGCGCCGAATACAATATCGCCGACAGCGGCGCCCCCATTTATGGGCAGGACAGCAACATCATCGGCGTGGTGTTGGTATTCAGGGATGTTACTGCGGAAAAGAGACTCCACGCCGAAATGATGAAGAATGAAAAGTTGGAATCCGTGGGGGTATTGGCCGGCGGTATCGCTCATGACTTTAACAATATCCTCATGGCCATTATGGGCAATCTCAGCTTGACCAGGCATATCCTTGATTCCCAGGACAGGGTGTACCCGCTCATCAAGGCAGCGGAAAAGGCCGCCATCCGGGCCAAGGATCTTGCCCAACAGCTCCTTACCTTCTCCCGGGGCGGTGATCCGGTCAGGCAAACCGCCGCCATTGGGGAAGTAATCCGGGAGTCTGCCGATTTTGCCCTGCACGGCAGCCAGATTAAATGCCAATACCGTATCCCCGATGATCTCTGGCTCGTGCATATCGACAAGGGCCAGATGAGCCAGGTGATCCAGAATTTAATCATCAATGCCCGGCAGGCCATGGACGATTCCGGCAGCATTAGCATAAGCTGCGAAAATATCACGGATCTAGCCGCCGAAAAATTTCCACCCCTGGCCGCCGACCGCAAATACATAAAAATCAGCACCACCGACAGCGGCCCCGGTATTCCGGCCAAATCCATAGCCAAAATCTTTGATCCATACTTCACCACCAAGGAGATGGGCAACGGCCTGGGGCTAGCAATCACCAACTCAATCATTGCCAAGCATGAGGGCTTTATCCGGGTGGCCTCAAGCCCGGAGGAAACAGTTTTCACCATCTACCTGCCTGTTGCCGAACCACGGAGTAACGGCCAGGCGGGGGCACAATCTACGCTGCCGTGCTATCCTGACGCCACGGCCCATGGCAAAATTCTTGTCATGGATGATGAGGAGATGATCAGGCAGGTTACCTATACCATGCTGCGCCTTTTGGGTTATCAGGTGGTGCTTGCTGCCGATGGCCGGAAGGCCTTGAAGCTTTACCTGGAAGCTAGCCAGACCGATGCCCCCATTGACGCGATGATTATGGATCTTACTGTCCCCGGCGGCATGGGCGGCAAGGAGGCGGCAGCGGAGGCACTGCGCCTTGACCCCGCCGCCAAAATACTGGTCTCCAGTGGTTATTCCAACGATCCAATTATCACCAACTATCGGCAATACGGCTTCTGCGGCTCACTCATCAAACCTTATAAGATAATGGATCTGCACAAGGCGTTGACCGCAATTATAACACCCCAGTCTGCCGCCACACCCAACTGATACCAACCCGTACCGCCAGCAAAAAAATAAGACAGGCAGATAGTTGACAAATATATAATATCGCCATATAGTAATATGACGATCCTTAAGGAGCCCAGCAAATCGAGGGAACAACAATGAAAAAACTAATCAGGGTTATGAAAGCCGTGGCCGATCCAGGCCGGGTAAATATCCTGAAGATGCTAGCAGCAAAGGAGATGTGTGTCTGCGAAATTCAGGCCGTTCTTGGCCTGGCACAGCCGACCATCTCCAAGCATCTCAAGATTCTCGAAGACGCCGGCCTGGTGGAAAGCCGCAAAGACAAGGTCTGGGTAAATTACCGCCTAGCCGCTGGCAGTGAATCAGAATACGCCGGGGTTATGCTGAAAAATATCAAGAATTGGCTTAACCACAGCCCGGAAACCGTTAATTTGCTCCAGCGGGCCGCTCAGGCCAAAAGAGAAAATATCTGTAAATTGAAATTATGAAAACTACAGGCACCAGTCAGGACAGCAGCCCCCTAAAAATCAACAACGGCGGCCGGGCGGCGGCGCTGATCCGCTATATCCTGTTGGGCGGAGGGGGGCTTGGCCTCTGGTTTGTGATCTACGAGCAATTATTACCCTTGGCTAAATTTCTGACCTATTCCCTCCTCAAGCTTACACCAGGCAGTCATCTGGCTGGAACCCTGCAATTTTTCCTTTACGAAAGCCCCAAGGTCTTGATGCTCCTGATCCTCGTGGTATTTGGCGTGGGGATTATCCGCAGTTTTTTTACCCCAGAGAAGACCCGCCGCATCCTGGCGGGCCGCAGGGAGTCTGTCGGCAATGTCCTGGCCGCCGCCCTGGGCATTGTTACCCCGTTTTGTTCCTGCTCGGCGGTGCCGCTCTTCATCGGCTTTGTCACTGCCGGAGTGCCGTTGGGCGTTACCTTTTCCTTTCTGATCTCTTCCCCCATGGTCAATGAAATCGCCCTGGTGCTGCTATACGGCCTGTTGGGTTGGAAGGTAGCGGCCATATATCTGGTTACCGGCCTGTTAATCGCCATATTTTCTGGCTGGGTGATCGGCCGCTTAAAACTGGAACATTTTATCGAAGATTGGGTTCTAAAGATTCGTAACGATGTTAATGATCTGCCTGAACAAAAACTGCGCTGGCCGGACAGATTCCGCCAGGGCGGTGCGGCGGTGCGGGATATTGTCGGCAAGGTCTGGCCGTATATGTTGGCCGGCATCGCTATTGGCGCCGGAATACACGGATATGTACCGGAAAATTTCATGGCCGCCCTCATGGGTAAAGCCGCCTGGTGGTCAGTGCCGGCCGCAGTGGCCATCGGCGTGCCGATGTACTCCAACGCCGCCGGCATCGTCCCCATTGTTCAGGCCCTGCTTGAAAAGGGGGCGGCGCTAGGCACGGTTCTTGCTTTTATGATGAGTGTTATCGCCCTGTCCATGCCAGAGATGGTCATTCTGCGCAAGGTCTTGAAACCCCGGCTCATCGGCGTCTTTATCGGCGTGGTAAGCTGTGGTATATTAATTGTGGGATATCTGTTCAATCTGCTATTCTAAACAACAAGGGATGAAATTATGAAAATAAAAATTATGGGGCCGGGATGCGCCAATTGTGAGAAGCTTGCCGCCCTGGCCCAACAGGCCGTGACGGAAACAGGTAGCAAAGCGGAGATAGAAAAGGTTAGTGATTTTCAAGAAATGGCCCGGGCCGGAGTCATGTCTACCCCGGCTCTGACCATTGACGGCGAGATAAAATGCGTTGGCCGGGTACCGGACAAGGAAGAAATCATGGCCTGGCTGCGATAATGAATGATGTCCCTCTGCAGCGCCAGATAAAAATAGGCCGGGCCAGTATCGGTCTGGCGGGGCTTGACGTGGCCCTGAGCCGCGCCCTTGGCGGCAAACTGAACCGCAGGGAGGCCGTGGAGCAGATTTTTACAACCATTTCCAACCGAAATTATATCCCAAGCGGCATGCGAGATGCTTACCGCGAGGCCCTGGCAGAGGAGTATGACCGTTTGCGGGACGGCGAAACCGGCAATAACGATGAGACACTGACCATTAGAATCCTGGGGCCGGGCTGCGTAAGCTGCAATAATATCCAAAAACTGGTAATCGAGATAATGGCCGATATGCAGGTAAAAGCGGACATCGTCCAAATCCATGATCTGGACGAGATAGGCCGGATGGGAGTTATGCAGACCCCGGCCCTGATCATCAACGGTCAACTTAAATCAACCGGCCGCCTGCCCGCCAGATCCCAGATTGAAGAATGGCTGCGAGAGGCGATAGACGGAGATTAATCATAAATTATACTGGGATAACGGGCCAGAAGCTCCTCGGTTTTCTCATCAAGGATGTCCGCCACCTCATGGATATGGAACTCCCGCCGGCACTTTCGGCAGCGCATCCTCACCTTCCAACAGGAGCGGACAATTTCAAGTTTCCCCTGACATTCTTTGCATCGCATAGCCATATTACCCGTAATAGTTCCCCAATTGGCGCCAAAATTGACGCTGCCCGCGAGAGTAAGAGTTTACCTTAACAGTTCTTTTCTGGTAAAGATGGCCTTGAGCGGATATCCGGCAGCTGCCAGAACCTCAGCGCCACCCTCCTGACGGTCAACTACCGTAATCACCAGTCCCACCTTGTAGCCCTGCGCCTCCACCCGCTCAATGACCTTGAGCAGCGTGCCGCCGGTGGTTACCACATCCTCCAACAGCGCCACATAAGAACCAGCGGGGATATTGCTCTGACCTTCAATATAGGCGCCAGTGCCGTGGCCCTTTGCCTCCTTGCGAACAATAAAGGCCGGAATAGGATTTTTTTCCAGAAAACTGACCAGGGATGCGGCGGTAACTAGGGGGTCGGCACCCAGGGTCATACCGCCCACCGCCCCAATGGCCTGCGGGTTCTGTCTGATTATATCATAAATCAGCTTGCCGCATAGATACGAGCCTTCCGCGTCCAGGGTGGTCTGCTTGCCGTCCACATAAAAATCCGAAGTACGCCCCGAAGTCAGGGTAAATGTCCCCTGCCGATATGATTTTTCCAGAATAATCTCTTGTAAACGCCTTTTTTCCTGCCCCATCATTTTCTCCATTTTTTTGTCGTACCGCCTCCTGCCCTCTGTCTTCTGCCAATAACCCACAGTGATACCAAGGTGGCACCGCACGGGCAGGTTTTAAACCTGCCCCTACACTATCCAGAACCTGACCTCTGACCCCTGACACTCAGACATTAAAACGAAAATTTACGCAATCGCCGTCCTGAACCACATATTCTTTACCCTCAAGACGCCAAAGGCCCTGTTCCTTGGCCACCGCTTCGCCGCCGCAAGCCACATAATCATCGTATGAAATCACCTCGGCCCGAATAAAACCACGCTCAAAATCCGTATGAATGACGCCGGCAGCCTGCGGGGCCTTCATTCCCGCCTTAATAGTCCAGGCCCTGGTCTCTTTTTCACCGACCGTAAAATAATTCATCAGACCGAGCAGGGCGTAACCCGCCTTGACCAGACGGTTAAGGCCTGATTCACGAAGCCCCATATCCTGCAGAAACTCCATATGTTCCTCAGGGCCAAGGGCGGCAAGCTCTTCCTCAATAGCTCCGGAGATCACCACCACAGGGGCACCTTCTTCCCCGGCAACCACCTGCCGCAGGTCATCGACAAAGGCATTGCCCTTGGCAATATCGTCCTCCGCCACGTTAGCCACATAGAGAACCGGTTTGCCGCTCAGCAAACAGATTTCCCGTTGCAGCCTTAAGGCGGCATCTGCCATATCGCGGCTAAATTGCACACTCCGAGCCGGTTTCCCCGTATCCAGGGCCGCCTGAATCTTTTCCAGGACAGCCAACTGTACCTTGGCGTCGGAATCCCCGCTTCTGGCCAGCGCAGCGGTTTTTTTCAGGCGTTTGCCAACGGTATCCAAATCGGCCAAAATCAATTCGGTATTAATTACCTCCCGATCCCGCAACGGGTCAATACTGCCGTCAACATGAACGATATTGTCATCCGCAAAACAACGGATAACATGGGCGACAGCATCCACCTGCCGGATATGGCCAAGGAACTGATTCCCCAGGCCCTCCCCCTTACTGGCGCCGCTCACTAGCCCGGCAATATCGACAAACTCCATCTGGGCGTTGACCTTATTCCTGGTATTGACCATCTCCGCCAATTTATCCAGGCGGGCGTCAGGCACCGGCACCATCCCTACATTTGGTTCAATGGTACAAAATGGATAATTGGCCGATTCGATCCCGGCCGCAGTTAAGGCGTTAAATATAGTGGACTTGCCCACATTGGGCAGACCAACAATTCCACAACGAAATCCCATAAATATACTCCAAATATTAGACACAATTTGGGCAGACACGCGGATCTGCCCCTACACTGCCGTGATACCAGGTGGTACCGCATGGGCAGGTTTTAAACCTGCCCCTACACTATCCGAGAACTAGCCTATGCCTTCTGTCACCTGATCCCTGATTTCCTGACACCTGCGGCCCTCTTCCTCACGGCCATGCTTGAAACAGCCATTGCCGTAAATACGACATTTACGGGCCAATTCCTGCCGGGCCTGAACCGCCTGAGCGGCCGACAATATACCACTTTCTAGCAAAGAGCAAAGGGCGCGGATACGGTATTTATCCATACCCTGCCGATACAGCACGGAAAGCTGATCCGGACGACCGCCCTCTTTGACCGTCAGGGGCCTGTCAACCAGCAAAAAGGGATACCGGGCCGCCACCCGCAGCCAAAGTTCATAATCCTCGCAACATGGCAGTGATTCATCAAAGAAGCCAACCTGCGCAAATAACTGCCGCCGGGCCATTATGGTGGACATCCCCACCACGCAGAGTCTAAGACAGCGGTCAAAGAGGTCGCCGCTCTCCTTGCGATGCCGCTTTTTCTGATTCAGATGTTTACCGCGCCGCAGCCATTTCTCCTGGGTATGCGAGACTAAATAGGCGGGATTTTCCCGCATCACGGCAAGTTGTATTTCCAACTTATCCTTGATAAACCAGTCATCGGAATCCAGAAAGGCCAGAAGATCGGCGCGCGCCGCTCTGATCCCGGTATTCCTCGCCGCAGCCGCGCCGCTGTTTACCTGCCGGATGAAGGTGAGGCGGCGGCCATAACCGTTGATTACCTCAACCGTATTATCGGTGGAGCCGTCATCGACCACCAGCAATTCAAAATCCTGGCAGGTTTGCGCTAAAACAGAATCAATGGCCCGAACCAACATTGCGGCCCGGTTAAAGGTGGGGATAATGACCCTTATCGTTGGCACAGCAGCCGACTGACTCATTCGTAAACAATCTCACCGGAATTTTCAGTTATCGTACTGCCGTCATCAAGCCGCATAACCAGAGCGCCGGTTTGATCAATATCAAGGGCCTGAGCGGCAAACTGCGGGTTGGCAATGGCGTTAAAGCCAAAACGTACCCGGCGGCCCAGGGTATCACTAAGATGCCGCCATGACTTCAGCAATGGGTGCATGGATCCCGCCACCGGCCCCAAACCGGCCAGTTGTTTCGCCTCCACAAAATGCAGGAGACCAATATTCCAGGCCAGATCGGCCAATAACCGCGCCCCAACCTGGCGCAAATCAAGCGGCCCGCCCATAAACTGAGCCATGGAACCCGCCTGATTCGTAAGCTCAGGCGGAAAATCACAATTATTGACATTCAGACCTATGCCAAGCAAAATATACTCTTCGCCGTAACGTGGCCCCCGCATACTCTCTACCAGAATTCCAGCCAACTTGCGGCCGCCGGCCAGAATATCATTAACCCATTTTATCCGAGCGGCAATACCGTAATGACGCACCGTCTCACAACATGCTACTCCCGCCGCCAAGGAGTAAAGGGCCGCGCTTTCGGGCAGCAGGGTATTTACCAGCACCGTCACCAACCAGAGACCGCCAGCCGGGGCATACCACGACCTGCGGAAACGCCCCTTACCGCCGGACAACTCCCCGGCGACAAAAACCGTGCCGCTGGCAAATGACCGGCCGGCACTCTCCGCCGCCACAATTTGCTGCCGGGCAATATCCATACATCTTTGCGCCGCCGGCGAATATATAATCCGACTGCCAACAGGGGCGCCGTAACGCAGAATATCGGTAACGGCACGCGCGGGAAAAGAGGCCGCCCGCCACAACTTGCCATCACCCACAGCCTGTTGCACCAGAGCGGGAGACAGCTCGGCTAATTCCACTCCGCCTTCACCCGTTCAATAATTTTCTGGATCATAGACAATTTATCCTGCGGACAGACGCCAATCATGGCCGTGCCCTGGTCGATATTATCCCCGGAGGAAAAATAGACCGAATGGATGATACCGGGTTCACCCTCATAATAGATGGGAGTATCACGTTTCATCAGAGACATGGTAAATAGTTCATCACCCGGTTTAATGGAGACCGCGCGTTGACCGTATTTTTCAATTTTACTCTGAATATCCAGGCAGAAAAAATACTTGGCCCGTTCCGGCGCCGGAAATATAGAGAGGACATGCCGGAGGATGCTATCAATAATTTCACGTTTCTTTAAGGGGTGGCGAATAGTCATTAACTTTTCTCCGGCCTCCACGAACTTGCCCTCAAAATGTTTTTCCAGGGAGGCAATCACCCCGTTGCTAGCGGAAAATACCTTCTTCCGATTTCTCTCCCGTTCCAACTCGTAGAGCAGAGAACCGGCGATATGATGCCACTCGCCCGATGGCCCGGCCACCGACTCATTGTCATTAACGCTAAAACGAATAAGGCCGGTATGAGCCGTCAATATATCGATATAATCGTAAGGATCAGCCCGGTATTTATTCAGTATTTCTTCAAAATAGGTATCGTCTTGCATAAGAGAATAATCAGTTAGATTTATTGTAACTTCGGCATATTAGCGGACACAACCGCACGGTTACCGATAATACAGGTTTCTGCCGCCCATAGTCATCAGCGATTTATAGAGGTTGCGGCGAAACTCCCGGCGATCCCAGATGCCCTGAATATGGCCGCGCTTCAGGGCATTTCTGGCACTGTGATAGTCGGGTGGAATCTCCTGACCAGTAGTTTCCCTGATAACCCGCTGACCAGCAAAACCGATACGGCTAGAGCGAATGGCGAACTGATAATATGAACAGCCCAGGAAACTGGCCACCGGCCCGGCATAGGAATTATTGTCGTAGACCACAATATATAAACCGCCGGAATCGACATAGTCACGCACCGCTACGGTACATTTAGGCATCTGGATGACACCCATGGTGCCTTCCTGAATTCTAATACCACCGGTGGTATGAACGTAGGCCAGTAAAGGCTTGCGCTGCAATTTGGCCAGACTGCAGGCCTGGACAAATTTTTCCCCTTCGGCGGCGCCAACCGTGCCGTTGCGGAAATTACCGTACAGCATGGCAACAACTAGCTCGACTCCCATGACCCTGGCCTGAAAGGTGATCATGGCGCTCTTACGGTGCGTCTTGTTAACAGCCTCCCGGATCTTTTTATCCAACACAGGGTGGTGCAAAGGGTTGCCGGCACTGATCTCGCTGTTGAATTCCCTGTTGGAATCACGGTCAAAGAGATTCTTCAAATACCATTGATACTCCAAGGGGAAATGATGGCCGCAATTCTCACAAACCCCGCAGAATTCGCCGTAAAGATCCGGCACCCAAAGGTCTTTACAGCCATATTTAGCGGCGTTGGGGCAGGTAACCGTGCGATCCTCATTGGCCAGGGGGCTGTTATATTTGCCGCCGAAGGCATTGGCTATACGCCTGTTACTATCATGCGAAGCGGGCTGCCGGGCAATGGTTCTGGGAGAATTTTTGGGAGTCATAAAGTCATAGGCGGCAGAAAAAGGGGCCGTCAAGCGATTAAAAAAGCTTGAGCCCTCACCGGAAACATCCTGGAAGACCTTTTCCACCTGTTTTCGTTGATACTTTAGGACATCGTAAACAGCGGTGTAATAAATTCTGGCAGTTTGCCGGCGTACCCGGCGGGTAAACTCCCGAAGACCACTGCTTTTATAGACAAAGGCATCAAGCGCCATATCCCTGTACTTTTTCGTCCTCAACAATACGAGTCTCTTGATTTCACTGCTGTTCAAATCCCAGGAAATATCAATATTGGCATTATCTCCCGATGCGGAGATATCGGCTTGCGAGGAGTCGTCAAGTTTTTTCCGGTTCAGCTCATAGGCTCTGAAAGCCCGCAAACTCTTGGTTTTCAGAACCACCTCATCCGTGGCCCGCATCATCTCATACTTAAGCCGTTTGAAAAAGGCAAAATCATCATGTTTGGCACCCAGGGGCGGTTCATCAATAACCCTGTCAATGACGCCAAGGGCCAAATTATCCTGGGCAGTCATCCTGAGACGCTCGGCACAGGTCTCCACCAGGCCGGGGGTCATAACCTCATTTTCCTTGATCTTACCCTCAATGGCAGCGGCTCCCTCTGGGGAGATGACCGAATAATAACCATGCGAGAACATCAAACGAAAATCGGACAGGCCAATAGCTTCCGCCCCCCCGGAGCCACCCTCTGATATCACCGACACCATGGGCACCCGCAACTTGGCCATACAAAACAGATTCCTGGCAATCTGCTGACCAGCGCCGGGATAATCCTCCACCGGAAAAGCGCCGGGGGTAAAGATATAAAAATGAATCGGAATCCCTTCGGTCTGCGCTACCAACATATAGCGCAGCGCCTTCTCATTGCCCCATGGTTTGCTGGAGCCGCCGTTACGATATTCCTCTCCATGCCCCT
>JAADIV010000081.1 GCA_013151175.1 Deltaproteobacteria bacterium
ATAATTGCCCCCGGCACCGGTCTGGGCGAGACCTTTATGCTTTGGGAAAATGGCCGCTACCTGCCATATGCGTCTGAAGGCGGTCATACCCCCTTTGCTCCTGCCGATAAATTGCAGGATCGGCTGCTTGCCTACTTACGGCCTAAATATCCGGTTATAAGCAATGATCTGGTGGGGGCAGGCCGGGGAATACCGCTGCTTTACAATTTTTTACGCCAGATAAAACACGCAGATGAAATTGCTTCAGTGGCTCTGGAACTGGCTAAAAGTAAAGACCCGACCCCGATAATTGTCCGGGCAGCTCTGGCAGCTAGCCCATCGCCCCTGTGCGCCGCCACCCTTGAGCTTTTCGTCTCCATTCTAGCTTCAGAATCAGCCAATCTTGCTTTGAAGATCATGGCTGGCGGCGGCGTTTTTCTGGGCGGCGGTATGTCTCCCAGAATTTTGCCAATTCTGAGGGAAAAATTTATGGCCGCTTTCGCAAGGCACGATGTTTTGCAGGATTTATTGGCCGATATGCCGGTACAGGTTATCATGGAGCCAAAGACCGCGCTGTTGGGGGCGGCTAGCCTATTGATGAATCCGGGTGTCGTTGGCCCGTAATGCCATCCGTTTGAAGCGGGCAAGTTCTCTCATGTCACGGGTCTTGTCGGATTCGTCCATAATTTCTTCGCCCATAATTTCCTCAATAATATCTTCCAGACTAATGATGCCGGTGGGGCCGCCATATTCGTCAACTACGATGAAAAGATGCTGCCGTTGTTCAAAAAAGTCTAGCAGGACATTGGGCAGGGGGGCTGATTCCGGTACGAAATGCGCGGCATCCATCAGTTCGCTCAATTTAATCCCGGTTTTCCCCTCTGCCGTACTGAGCAGGACATCCTTGCGGAGAACCACGCCGACAATATCGTCAGGATTCTCGTCATAGACCGGCACCCGGCTGTGCAGGTTCCATTTATCCTTCAACTCGTTGGCCTCTTTTACCGTCATATGTTCGCTCAGGGTAAAGGCCACGGTCATGGGGGTCATGGCTTTACGAACCGGCTTGTTCTTCAGATCCAGAATATTGGTTATTATTTTTTCCTCCTGACGGCTTATATCACCGGATTTATGACTTAAAGAGGCAATAGCCTGTATCTCTTTGGCGGAGATCATGGCTTGTGGGTCTGATTTTGAGACCATACTGGTTAATTTCTGGCAGACCCAGATAATGGGGGCGAAAAATCGTACTAGCCCCAGAAGCGGGTAGGCGATGAATGGAGCAATCTCCCTGTTATAGGCTATGCCGGCGGTCTTGGGTATAATTTCCGAGAAAAAGAGAATGGCCAGGGTGAAGGCGGCGGAAAACCAGCCAAGATACCGGCTGCCAAAGAGTCCCGCTGCCAGAGCGCCTGCCAGGGCTGCCCCCATGGTGTTGGCAATGGTATTAAGGATTAAAACGGCTATGATTGGTTTATGAATATCATTTTTTAAGTGTTTAAGTACCTTGCCATAACCCTTGCCTGATCTGGCCAGAACCTCAATATGGCTTATTGATATGGAGTAGAGAGCGGCCTCTGCGATACTGCAAAGCGCTGAAATAATAATGGATAATCCGGTGGCTAAACAAAACTTGATTAGCAATTATTCCCCCCGTGTTTTATGATAGAATACTGGCTAGCGGCGTTGAGTTTACCCTTTGCCCGCTTTACTTGCAAGCTGTGAGAAGAAGTGCTAGAGTTTCTTCCCTTGCAGTGATTATCGAAAATAAGATGCGCCCCCGTGAGTAGTTACGAAAAAACATCAATTTTAACAAGGTTATTATGAACATCAAAATAAGTAAAAAAGACCCCTGGCTGTTTAAGGGTGATATGTTGGTGTATTGTGTGCGCCAGGTAAGCGAGTCTGCGAGACTCCAGGTAAGCCGGAATGGTAAAAAAGCTCCAATTTGTTCGGAGTCCAAGGTTCAGGGTGATATTGATCGAGCTTTTGCCACGGGTGATTTTACCGGTAAGGAAGGCCGGAACCTCCTGTTTTATCCCCGGCCGGGGCAGGCTTGCGGGGCGAAAAGAGTAATGGTTGTTGGTCTGGGTCAGGATGACTTGAACGGGGAAACGTTTCGGGCCGCCGGCGGTTTGATTGCCAGAGCCACTGGCCAGAGTAGCAGGGCTGAAAATATCATGGTTGCGATTCCGGAGGAACTGGATTTCGATATAAACGAAATGAGTAAGTGTCTTACCGAGGGGCTTATTCTTGGCAATTACCAATTTAATAGATACAAAAATATTACTAAAGGTGATGACCCGCCCAATCGGATAAAAACGATAACTCTGGCGGCGGCATCAGACCGCAAGGTTCGTCTGGGAATGCTCATGGGGCAGCGGGCCGCCGAGGCCGCCTGCCAGGCCAGAGATATGGCCAATGAACCCGGCAATAAATGGAAACCGGATGATTTTGCCAGGTATGGCAGGAAATTGGCCAAGGATTACGGGATAAAATGCCAGGTTTTAGGGAGTGCGGAATTAAAGAAATTGAAGATGGGCGGTTTGTTGGCGGTCAATCAGGGTACCATCGAGCCGCCTAAAATGGTAATGCTAGAATACCGCACCGGCCGTAAGGTTCCAACTCTGATGTTGGTTGGTAAGGGCTTGACCTTTGACTCCGGCGGTATCTCCCTGAAACCTAGCCACGGTATGCAGGATATGAAATACGATATGTGCGGCGGGGCGGCGGTAATGGCCGTCATGCGGGCTGTGGCGCAGGAGAAGCCCGCCAATATTGACGTTGTTGCCCTGGTGCCGACCACGGATAATATGCCGGGGCCGGAGGCTTTAAAACCTGGCGATATTGTCCGGCAGTACAACGGCAAGACGGTGGAAATTATCAGCACGGATGCCGAAGGCCGTTTGATCCTGGCCGATGCCTTGAGTTATGGGGTGCGGCATTTTAAACCGGCAGCGGTGGTCGATGTGGCAACCCTGACGGGGGCTGTAATTATCGGTCTTGGTCATCACCTGACCGGTCTTATGAGTAATGATGATGGTTTGGCGGCCCAGGTGACTGAGGCCGGTGCGCGCAGCGCTGAACCGGTTTGGCGTTTGCCGTTGCATAAGGAATACGCCAAACAGATTAAGTCGGAGGTGGCTGATCTAAAGAATGTTGGCGGCCGGGAGGCAGGCACCATCACGGCTGGGGCCTTTCTCCAGGAATTTGTCGGCGGGACAAAATGGGCGCATCTGGATATCGCCGGTACGGCCTGGAATTTCACCGAAAAGTCATATATTCCTAAAAAGGGGCCGTCCGCTGTCGGGGTACGTCTGTTAATTGAGCTTATCCGCCATTGGGGCGGGTGATTTCTGTTTTCTGTGGGCGGGTTTGAAACTTGCCTCTACCGTTTTTTGGGTTTCTGTTCCCTGTCCCCTGCCTTCTGTCACCTGTCTCACCCGAATGCTGCCCGGAACAGCTCTTTGGTGTAGGGGTGGCGGGGGTGCGCGAAGATATTCGCGGCTCTGCCTGTTTCAACGAACCTGCCGTCCTTCATTACCGCCAGGTTGTCGGCCATGGCCTTTACTACCCGGAGATCGTGGCTGATAAACAGGTAGGTAATGCCATATTTTTGCTGAATTTTTCGTAATAAATTAATAATCTGAGCCTGGATTGTCATATCCAGGGCACTGGTTGGCTCGTCCAGTACCAAAAATTTTGGTTTTAAGATCACAGCCCTGGCGATGGCGATACGCTGACGTTGGCCGCCGGAGAACTCATGGGGATAGCGTTGGGCCATGGCGCTTTCCAGGCCCACCTCCTGCATGGCCTCGTCCACCTTGGCCGCTAGCTCGGCCCGGCGTATTCCCCGGCAATGAACTTTCAAGCCCTCGCCGATTATCTGCCCCACGGTTAGCCTCGGCGACAGAGAGGAAAAAGGATCTTGAAAAACGATCTGCAATTCCCGGCGCAGACCCCGCATTTGCCGGGGGCGGCACTGATCGATCCGGATATCCCCGTAGCGAATCACTCCCTGACTATTGAGAAGTCTTAGGATGCCAAGCCCCAGGGTGCTTTTGCCGGAGCCGGATTCTCCCACCAGGCCAAAGGTCTCGCCTTGTTTTATTTGCAGAGAGACCTTATCAACCGCTGTGAGTGTCTGGTGTTTTCGGCTGAACCAACCAGTGGAACGATTGAATTGTATCTGGAGATTTTTTACCGTTATCAGGTCGGCGCCGGTTTTTGCGGGGCCGGGGGAGCCGCTGGGAACAGAGTTCAGCAGAGTACGGGTGTATTCCGTGCGGGGGGCGGCAAAAATATTTGCGGTTTTGCCCGATTCGACAATTTTGCCATGTTGCATAATATAAACTGAATCGGCGATTTTTTTGACCATGGTAAGGTCGTGAGTTATAAGCAGGACTGCCATGCCGAATTCAGCCTGTAGATCCTGAATCAGGCGGATAATCTGGGCCTGAATAGTTACATCCAACGCCGTAGTGGGTTCATCGGCGATTAAAAGATCAGGCCGGCAGGCCAGGGCCATGGCAATCATCACCCGCTGCCGCTGACCGCCGGACAATTGGTGGGGATAATTGGTAAATCTCGTCTGCGGCTCCGGGATACCGCAGCGTTTTAGCAGCGCGATGGCCTCATTCTTGGCCTCTTTTTGGGTCATGTGCCGATGGAGGGTCAGTGATTCACTTAACTGGCTGCCGACCTGATAGACCGGGTTTAGTGATGTCATAGGCTCCTGAAAGATCATGGCAATGCGGTTGCCGCGGATGGCTCGGATCTCTTCCCCGGAGGTTTGCAAAAGATCCCGCCCGGCAAAGTAAATGCTCCCCTGGATCTCGACCTTGGCCATCTGATCCAGTAATCGCAGAATACTCATGGCGGTGACGGATTTACCAGAGCCGGATTCTCCCACCAGGGCGGTGGTACCCCCCTTGGGCACGGTCAGAGAAATACCCTTTACTGCCTCGGCGAGACCGTTGTCCAACTTGAAACCTACCCGTAATTTGTCAATTTCCAATAACATCAATCAAACCTTTCTGTAACGGTCGTGTTGTATATTCGTGTAGGGGCGATCCCTGTATCGCCCCTACGGGACAATTGTAATGATGCCGTTCCCTGACCTCTGACCTCTGTCCCCTGACTCCTGATTCCTGCCCCGCTACACCTTGCGGGGATCAAAGACTTCGCGCAAGGCCTCGCCGATAAAGATAAGGAGAATCAAGGTGCCAACTAGCACCACAAAGCTGCCTAGCGACAGCCACCAGGCCTCTATATTGTTTTTCCCCTGCGCCAGGAGTTCGCCCAGGCTGGGGGTGGGCGGCGGCACGCCCAGACCGAGGAAGTCAAGACTGGTCAAGGCCAAGATAGCACCGGACATCCGAAAGGGTAGAAAAGTAATGACCGGGGTCATGCCGTTGGGCAGCAGGTGGCGGAACATAATGGTAATATTGTTCACTCCCAGGGCCTTGGCCGCCTTAATATAATCCATATTGCGGCCGCGTAGAAATTCCGCCCGCACATAATCAGACAGCCCCATCCAGCCGAACATGGAGAGCAGAATCAGCAGCAAGGTAATGGAGGGCCTGAAGATGGCCGAAAAAATAATCAACAGGTACAGCTCGGGCATGGAGCCCCATATCTCAATGAAACGCTGGCCGAGGAGGTCTGTTTTACCGCCGAAATAGCCCATGAGCGCCCCGGCTATAATACCGATTATGGTGCCGATAAAGGTGAGGGCAAAGCCGAAGAGAACGGAGAGGCGAAAACCGTAAA
This sequence comes from Deltaproteobacteria bacterium, assembly GCA_013151175.1. Taxonomy (GTDB): domain Bacteria; phylum Desulfobacterota; class Desulfobulbia; order Desulfobulbales; family VMSU01; genus JAADIV01. The sequence goes on from JAADIV010000081.1 coordinate 5,752, forward strand.
TCAAACGGGCCAGAACGTCCCGGCCCTGGTCATCGGTGCCCATGAGGTTTTCTCTGGTGGGCGGTGACGGCACCGGGACATTGAGCTGAAAATTGATGGAATCGTAACTGTAGTGATTGGGCGGAAAGATGGCCCAATTGCCTTTGGTGGTAATTTTTTTGAGGATATAGGGATCGCGGTAATCCGCTTCAGTCTGGAAATCACCGCCGAAGGTGGTCTCCGGGTACATCTTGAAAATGGGGTAGTAGAGGTGATGATCGTAGCTTACAACAATTGGTTTATCGTTGCTTACCAACTCGGCAAAGAGGCTGAAGGTGAAGATGACGGTAAAGATAATCAGGCTGTAATATCCCCGTTTGTTGGCCTTGAACAGGAGCCAGCGGCGGCGGGTCATGGAGATTGGCGCGGCGGTGTTGGTCACTTGTTGCTCTCCACACTGGCAAATGAGATGCGCGGATCCACCATTACATAGCTGAGGTCAGAGAGCAGACGCGCTACCAGGCCGATGATGGTAAAGAAAAAGAGGGTGCCCAGGACAACGGGATAGTCGCGGTTCATAATGGAGTCGTAGGCCAGAAGCCCCATGCCGTCCAGGGAAAAGATGGTCTCGATGAGCAGACTGCCGGTGAAAAAAGAGGCAATAAAGGAGCCGGGAAAGCCGGTAATAATGGGAATAATGGCGTTTCTGAATATATGGCGGTAGAGAATGCGGTTCTCCGACAGGCCCTTGGCCCTGGCCGTAATCACATATTGTTTGTGAATTTCCTCCAAAAAGCTGTTCTTGGTGAGCAGGGTCATCACCGCCAGACTGCCCACGGTGCTTGAAATCACCGGCAGCACCATATGCCAGAGGTAATCGGTTATCTTGGCCATTATACTTAAATTGGCCCAGTTGTCCGAGACCAGGCCGCGCAGGGGGAAAATACTCCAGAAACTGCCGCCGCCAAAGAGGACGATTAGGACAATGGCCAGGACAAAACCCGGAATAGCATAGCCAACGAGAATGACACCGGAGGTGAAGACATCGAAGGCCTCGCCATCATGCACTGCCTTGCGAATACCCAAAGGGATACAGGTGAGATAGACGATGAAAAAACTCCACAGCCCCAGCGACATGGAAACCGGCAGCTTGGATATAACCAGGGATACCACGGTTTGATGATGATAATAACTGTTGCCGAAGTCAAAGGACAGGTAGTTCTTCATCATGGAGATAAAACGCTGGGCGGGCGGTTTATCAAAGCCGTACATCTTTTTCAACTCCTTTATGCGCTCCTGATCCAGGCCCTTATCGCCCTGATAGAGACCGCCGCTGCCGCCGCTTACCTCGCCGCCGCCATGACTCTTCATCTGGGAAAGCAATTGCTCAACTGGGCCGCCCGGCACGAATTGCGTGACGGTAAAGGTGATGAGCATAACCCCAAATAGGGTAGGGATCATAAATAATATGCGGCGCAGGATATAGGAAGACATGGACTTTAGTTAATGGTTTTTAGTTATCAAAATCAACGATTTTCTCCGCTCTGTCTTCTGGCTTCTGATCCACCAGGTCATCAGCGCTTGAAATGGCTGATAATAGGTGGGCAGGGTGGCGGGCCGGCCGAATTTATTCCAATAGGCCACCCGATGCCGGGCCAGATACCAGTTTGGCACCACATAATAACCATACCAGAGAACCCTGTCTAGGGCGTGGCAGGCGGCGCGCAGATCCTCTCTGGTTTTGGCGTAGATAATTTTATCAACCAGGGTGTCAATTATCTTGCTCTTAAGGCCGATGAGATTCCTCGAACCCTTGCGGCCGGCGGCTTGGGATGACCAATAGTCACGCTGCTCATTACCGGGCGACTGCGATTGGCCAAAGACGTTTACCACCATGTCAAAATTGAAATTATCAATTCGCCGGGTGTAAAGGGCCGGGTCAATTGTCCGGTAGGAGGCGGCAATACCTAGCCTCTTCAAATTTTGCGCGTAGGCGGCCATTACCCTTGTAAAGGAGGGCGAGGCCAGGAGAATCTCAAAGCGGAACGGGGCGCCTGTTTTGCCATTGACCAATTGACCGTGCCGCACCTGCCAACCGGCTGCGGCCAACAGCTTGGCGGCCTTACGCAGATTTTTCCTAAGCGAACCCGGTGGTTTGGTACTCACCGGAGTCGGGGGCTTATTGAAAACCGCTAGTGGCAGCTGCGCCCGGAATGGCTCAAGCAGGGCTAGCTCTCTGCCCTTGGGCAGGCCGGTGGCTGCTAGGTCTGAATTACTGAAATAGCTAGCGCTTCTGGTGTATTGCCCGAAGAAAAGGGCGCGATTTGTCCAGGCAAAATCAAAGGCCAGACCCATGGCCTGCCGCACTCGGATGTCCTGAAACAGGGGCCGCCGCAGATTCATAACAAATCCCTGCATTCCGGCATCGTTTTTATGAGGCAGGAATTTCTTGATGATTTTTCCGCTTTTAAATTTCGGCCCGTTGAGGTCTCTGGCCCATTGCTTGGCAATATTGATGGGCATGAAGTCAAATTCGCCGGCCTTAAAGGCCTCCATGCTGACCAGTTGATCGCGGAAATATTTATAGGTTATGGTGGAAAAATTATACATACCCCGGCGTACCGGCAGGTCTTTGGCCCAATAATTGGGATTTTTTTCATAGGTAATTGATTTACCGATTGCAAATTTCTTAACGATATAGGGGCCGCTGCCAATGGGCGGCACAAGTCCTGCCTTGGCAAATGGATGGCTCTGGTAGAATTTTTCCGACAGAACCGGTAGCTCACAGGCGATGAGGTGCAGTTCTCGATTAGGCTTGTTAAAATAAAAACGTATCTTATGCGGGCCGAGAATCAGAGCTTTGGTTATGTCATGGAAATAAGACTGATAAAAGGGGTGGGCGTCTTTCCCCTTCAGCGTCTCCAGAGAGAATTTAACATCTTCTGGTCTGACCTTTGTGCCATCGGAGAAGCGGGCGGCGGGGTTGAGGGTAAAAGTGACCGACATACCGTCTGCTGCCGGGGAAATATCTTGGGCGATCAGGCCGTATTTGGCAAAAGGCTCGTCAAGACTGCTGACTGCCAGCGGCTCAAAAACCAGGGCGCTCAGGCCGTCTGGCGCTACTCCTCGCAGGGTAAAGGGATTCATCTTGTCGAATTCACCCAGGGCGTGGAGGACAAGATGCCCGCCCTGTTTTGCCCGCAGGGAGGTGTAGTCGAAATGGCTGAAACCGGCAGGGTATTTTAGTGTGCCGTCCAAACTAACGCCGTGGGCGGCGTAAAGGGGCGGCGGGGCAAGGAGGCTGAGCAGTATCGCGATTGTGATGAACATTAGTAACTGCTCCCAGGATACCGAACCTGCTTCGTTATCACCCTGCTCACGTACAGGAGTACGCTTCGCAGGACGATGCCTCGCATCTCCGGCACCCTGCGAGCAGTTACAAACATTATTTTTTTTGTGTGTTGCCGGGGCATTATTCAAGGCAGGCTGCGGATTACCAATAATCTGGGTTCCGTCATGTCTTCAATGGCGTAGCGGATGCCTTCCCGGCCCAGGCCGGAGTCCTTGACGCCGCCGTATGGCATCTGGTCGGCCCGCCATGAAGGCACATCGCCAATTATCACCCCGCCAACCTCCAGGTTGTCCCAGGCCCGCTGAACCTTGTATATATCTCTGGTGAATACGCCGGTTTGCAGGCCGAAGTCTGAATCATTTACTTCGGTGACGGCGGCATCAAAATCGGTGAAGGACGAGAGAACCGCCACCGGGCCGAAGGCCTCCCGGCGGCAGATATTCTCATCTTTTGGCACATTATCCAACAGGGTAGCTTCAAGTATAGCCCCCCGCCGGGTGCCGCCGCAGAGAAGATTGGCGCCGTGATCGACAGCGGCATAGATCCAACTCGCGACTCGTTCCGCCTCTTTTTCGTTGATCATTGGCCCGATAAAGGTATCTTCTTGACTTGGGTCGCCTGATTTAAGGGTACGCGCCGCCTTGACTAGCCGGTGTTTAAATTCCTGATAGATGTCCTGATGCACCAAAATTCGCTGCACCCCCACGCAGCTCTGGCCTGATTGGTAGAAGGCGCCAAAGACGATACGCTGGATGGCGTCGTCCAGATCCGTGTCGTGGTCAACAATACAGGCGGCGTTGCCGCCCAATTCCAGCACTACCTTCTTTTTTCCGGCTCTGGCCTTCAAGGCCCAGCCCACTACCGGCGAGCCGGTGAAGCTCAGAAGTTTAAGCCGTTCATCTTCGGTGAACAGGGCCGCTCCATCCCGGGTGCAGGGAAGAATGGAAAAGGCGCCTTTGGGAAGATCTGTCTGCGCCAGAACCTCACCGATAATCAGGGCGCCGATGGGGGTGAGGCTGGCTGGTTTCAGGATAAATGGACAACCCGCGGCAATGGCCGGCGCCACCTTGTGAGCGGTGAGATTAAGGGGAAAATTAAAGGGGGTGATAAAGGAGCAGGGGCCAACGGGTATTTTTTTAGTCAGGCCCACATAGCCGTTGGTACGCGGACTTCTGTCCAGGGGGATGAATTCACCGCCTAGCCGCACACTCTCCTCGGCGGCAATTTTAAAGGTCTCGATGAGGCGGGTAACCTCGCCCCGACTGTCTTTTATTGGTTTACCGGCTTCAATACAGAGGACGTGCGCCAGTTCTTCGCTTCTGGCGGTGAACTCTTTGACGCAATGCTCTAGCACCATCTGGCGTTTATAGGCCGGAAATTGCCGCATGGCCAGGGCGGCGGACTCAGCACAGCCGATGGCCCGGGAGATCGTCTCCTCATCAGCCATAGCCGTACGGGTAACCACGGCGCCAGAGAATTTATCCGTTACCGGCAGATTCGTATTGGCGTAAACGGCTTCATTGGCCAGATAAAATGGATATTTTTCTTTCAGCACGATCTCACCTTATATTGAGCATTGAATTTTCCCCAGACGTTCGCTTAACAGGACATTCTCCCGATAATCGATGGGGACAGAGATTAGTACCGGGCAATTTTGCGTAAATGCCTTTTCCAGGGCGGGCCGCAATTGCTGGGAATCTTCCACCCGGATGCCGAGGCAGTCAAAAGAGGCGGCTAGCTTAACAAAATCGGGATTATTAAAATGGAGATCGGTATGGCGGTTAAAGTGATTCTGCTGTTTCCACTTAATCAGGCCGTACTCATGGTCTTCCCAGATCATAATTACAATATTGGCGCCGATGCGGCGGGCCGTTTCCAGTTCCTGCAGGTTCATCAAAAAACCGCCGTCACCACAGATGGCCAATACCCGTCTGTCGGGGTGAACCAACTTGGCGCCGATGGCGCCCGGCAGGGCGAAACCCATGGAACAAAAGCCGTTGGGAATCAGGCAGGTATTCGGTTCGTCACAATGATAATATCTGGCAATCCACATCTTATGAGCGCCCACATCGCTGAGCAGAATATCATCGGGGGCCAGGACACTACGAACATCCCACAATACCTTCTGGGGCCGGATAACGCCTCTTGTCTTATCGTCTTTATGTTGGCTGAAATCGGTCAACATCATGGCGCGCAGTTCCGCCTGGCGGGTCAAATCAAATTGGGGCGCCGGCAGGACGTTAAGCCTCTCATTCATCATCCACAGGGCATGGGTCAGATTACCCACCACCTCAATATCAACCCGGTAATGGTCATCGGCCTCGGCCGGTTGAGAATCTATGTGGATGATCTTGCGACGGCCGTTGCCGCATTGGTTCCAGATGTGGGGATGATACTCTACCAGATCGTAGCCAATGGTGATGACCAGATCGGCGTCATTAATTACATCCCAGGTATAATCATGGGATTGCAGCCCGATAGTGAACATACTATAGGGCGCGTGGCGGGAGACAGTGCCTTTGCCCATGAAGGTGGTTACAACCCCCATGCCGGTTTTTTCGACAAAGCGGCGCAGTTCATGGGA
>JAADIV010000111.1 GCA_013151175.1 Deltaproteobacteria bacterium
ATATGGTAACCCCTTCCCGGCGCTGCCAGATACTGACCTGTTCATAGCGCTCTTCCTGAGCGTAAGATAATTCCACCTTGAACGATGTCAACCTGGTAAAACCCAGTTTGCCGGGATTGCGGCGGGCCTCGGCGGCGGTGTAGGTGTAAATATCCCCCTTTTCCCGAAAACGGGGACTGTCCACCAGGTATATGGCAACCTCTTCCTGGCGCTGCCAGATGCTGACCTGTTCATGGCGCTCTTCCTGAGCGTAGGATAATTCCACCTTAAACGATGTCAACCTGGTAAAACCCAGTTTACCGGGGTTCATAAAGCCATAACACGGTATAACCACTTTGACTTGCCGACCGCTGCGGGCCAGAGCGCAGGCAAGCTGTTTGACCACATCCTTGACGCCGCCGACCCCGGCCAATTTGCCGTATTCCCGGCTTATCAGCCAGATGTTCCGCGCGGACGATGGTTGTCGTACCGCTGTGACTGCGGCGGGTTCAGCGGCAGTCATCGCCTGCGATCCTTGCCATACCGCTGTCTTGAATAGCCTGCTGCCGCAGGAGAAAATCTGCCAGGGTCAGGCAGACCATGGCCTCGCAGACCGGAATTATCCGGGGGATGGCCGAGATGTCATGCCGGCCGCCAATCCTGATGGTAACCGCTTCACCGGCCAGATTGATAGTATCCTGCTGCCGGCCAATGGAGGGGATGGGTTTTACCGCCACCCTGGCGACAATATCATCACCGTTGGAAATACCCGCCAGAATGCCGCCGGAGCGGTTGGAGGCAAAACCCGTCGGGGTGATGGAATCGTTATTTTGCGAACCGGTATGAGCGGCGGCGGCAAAACCCGCGCCGATCTCCACGCCCTTGACGGCCCCGATGGACATTAAGGCCCCGGCCAGAGCGCCATCCAATTTATCAAAGACCGGCTCGCCGAGACCGGGCGGGCAATTTCTGGTTCTGATCTCAACGATACCGCCCAGGGTATCGCCCCGACTTCTGGTCGCCTTGATTTTTTCTTCCATGCGCCGGGCAGCTTTGGCATCGGGGCAGCAAAGTTTATTCTGACCGATAATATCCATGTCCCGCTCTGCGGCGCAAATATCCCCCAGGGCAATGGTATAGGCGGATACCTCTATCCCGTGACGGGTCAAAAGAAGCCGGGCCACGGCTCCTGCCGCCACCCTGGCCGCTGTTTCCCGGGCCGAAGCCCGGCCGCCGCCCCGGTGATCGCGAATACCGTATTTTTTCAGGTAGGTAATATCGCCGTGCCCCGGCCGAAATATATCACGCAAATGGTCGTATGATTTGCTGTGGGCATCCTTGTTGAAAATGGCCAGAGAGATTGGTGTACCCGTTGTTTTATGCTCAAAGACACCGGATAATATCTCCACCCGATCCGGCTCCTGGCGCGGGCTAGCCGCCCCGCCGGTTCCCGGCCGCCGCCTGTCAAGATCCCGCTGTATAATCTCCGGGGTCAAATCAAGGGACGGCGGGCAGCCGTCAATGGTGGCGCCAACCGCCGTGCCGTGTGATTCGCCCCATGTTGTTACCCGAAAGATGTCGCCAAAGGTATTTCCCGCCATATTTCCATCCTTAATAATTATGTAACTACCAACCCCATAGCAATTAACCTCAGAACTCAAAGTCTGCGTTTATCTGATCCAGCATCCGGGGTGTAAGTTATGTCTTTTTAGGGACATATGTCAAGAGAATGATTTCATTGAACTATTGACAGAATATAAAAAATGTTTTAGTTGATAATAATTACTAAGGGTGTGCCTACCCCTTAATCAACATTAAACAGGAGAGATACCGATGCAGATAAAGATGGATAAAAATATTGTGGAATTTCACCCCGAATCCGAGCAGGAAACCACCGACCTGGAGATGTTGTGGCGGCGGTTGATTGATTGCCTGGGAGACAGCAAAAAAATTACCCCCATCGGCGAGTATATTCCCAGTAAAAAGAACACCGCTAGCTTTTATATTGAGGGTGTCAAAGGCGGAGCAACCAAGCTCTCCGACAGTACAGCCCCACAGGACGGCACATATTACTGCGCTACCTGTAACAAATATATCAACCTCAAAAAGGGCGATACCATTCCGCTTTGCTGCGGCAGACCCATGGAACCGTTGGACTGACGCTTAGTAAGAAAAAGGGGACAGTCAGTCGCGCATCCCGTTGAGCCCGGCAATAATAATTTTCGCCGCCGCCGCGATATCCAAAGAGGCGGTATCCACTGCCAGATGACTGCCCCGGCGATAAAGCGGCTGCCGTTCCTTTAATACCCTGGCAACTTCCTGACAAATTGTCCCGCCGGTAAGTGACGGCCTTTGAGCGGCGGAATTGTCATCACCCCGCAATCTTCGACAGATCGTCTCTTTATCGGCTTTGAGCCAGACCACTAGGCCAGAGGCCATTAACTCCGGCCATATATCCTGATGGATAATTGCGCCACCGCCGGTGGCAATCACTACTCCCGTCCGTTCAATAAGTGACTTTAGAACCTGTTTTTCCTGGGCGCGAAAATAGTCCCAGCCATGCTGCCTGACAATTTTGCTGATTTCCCCGCCTGCCCGCTTGACAATCAGGGCATCTGTATCAATAAACGACCAATCCAACTGCCGGGCTAGCTCCTTTCCCACGCAGGTCTTGCCGGCGGCCCGATATCCGGTTAGAATAATTTTACCTTTCTGGTTATTTTTGTTTTGTGAATTCATCCTGATTGATTACTGTAGTGGGTGGTGAGATTTTAAGCCACTGCCGCAAGACTGTCAATCTCATGGGCACAATTATTCCGCCTCCAACTATACGATTACAATCGTCTGCGAAAGGGCATCATAGTCATCTTCCGGCGGCTTGACAACCAGGTTAATTGGGCCGCAAACTCTCTATAAAACATAAATCAGGTGATAATATGGCAAAATGTATAGTTTGTCAGGCCCGCAAGGGTAAAAGAAAATGTCAGAAAAATGAGGCGATGATTTGCAGTTTATGCTGTGGTCAGACCCGGGGGGAAGAGACCTGCCAGGGCTGTTCATTTTTTAAGGGGCCAGCCCCGCGAAATTATGGCAAGCTGCCTTATTTTGAAGCGCAGGAAATGGCCAAATACAGCGACCTGCAGGATCTGGGTGAATTGTTTGAAAAAACTATGGCCCAGGTTGACCAGAAGATGATTGGCGATATGGATGATGGCCTGGCTGTAGCCTTGTTGGAACGTCTGGTGGATAAATACCATTTTGGCGAGGAAATTTCCTCCACCGGTGAGCGGGTTGGCCAGACGGTGACGCTGTTTTTTGAAATTATAGCCAACGAGCTTGAGTTTGTCGCCGATGATAAACTGACCATGGTCCTGGGGGCCATTCGCCGGGCGGTGAAACGCCGCACAGACGGCCGCCGGGCCTATCTCGATTTTATCAGCCGGTTTGCGGCCTAAAGATATGCGCCATAAGCCTTCAGCAATTAATATCATCTGGTTGGCCATGATCCTCATTGCCACGGTGACGGCGGCCTATACCGGCCGGATGGCCGAGGTGACCAGGGCCTCATTTGATTCCGCCAAGAGCGCCGTAACTCTGGCTATTGGCCTGATCGGCCCCATGGCCCTGTGGCTTGGCATAATGAGGGTGGCGGAAGACGGCGGCATGATGCGGGCCATTGCCAGGGCGCTGCGGCCCCTAATGATTCGCTTGTTTCCTGAGGTGCCGGCGGAGCATCCGGCCATGGCGGCAATGATTATGAATATGGCCGCCAATACCCTGGGCCTGGGTAATGCCGCGACTCCCATGGGTATCAAGGCCATGCAGGAACTGGAAAAGCTCTCGGCGGAAAAGGGTACGGCCACCAATGCCATGTGCCTGTTTCTGGCCATTAACACCTCAAGCGTTACCATCCTGCCCCTGGGGGTAATCACGGTGCGGGCCGCCGCCAACGCCGCTCACCCCGCCGCAATTCTGGTGCCTTCCATAATCGCCACTTGCTGCTCTACCCTGGTGGCGGTTATGGCGGCTAAATTTATGGCTAGCCGGGGGAGCACGGGAATTGTTGTGCCACCGCCGGCCGGGAGTAGCGGTAATGCTGAGACGGCTGCTTGTGAGAGCCGAGCCGATCTCTGTCGGCCCGGTCTAGCGGGCAGGATATTTGTCTGGTCGCTTGTTCTGATCTTTGGCGGCGGAATTATTTACCAGTTTCTGCGCCATCTGCACTCCCTATCCTGGTCAACGGCGGTTATCAATGAGGTCTCAACCTGGTTGATCCCTGTGTTAATTTCCTTTTTTCTGATTTACGGCTATTTGCGCGGCGTAAAACTTTATGAATCGGTGACGGAAGGCGCCAAAGAGGGTTTTCTCACCGCAATTAAAATCGTCCCCTTCATGGTGGCGATCTTTGTGGCCATTGGTATGTTCAGGGCTAGCGGGGCAATGGATATAATCATTAAGATTTTTTCGCCTGTCACCCAGCTTATCGGTATGCCTGCCGAAGCCCTGAGCATGGCCCTGCTGCGGCCCCTGTCGGGCAGCGGCGCCTTTGGCTTGATGGCGGAGATTGTCAAACGTGACCCCAATAGTTTTCTTTCCTTTCTGGTCTCAACCATGCAAGGCTCAACCGAGACCACCTTTTATGTCCTGGCCGTCTATTTTGGCAGTGTGGGAATCAGACGAACCCGCCACGCCCTGCCCGCCGCCCTGTGCGCCGATGCCGCAGGGATGCTTGCCGCCGTGCTGATCTGCAATCTCTGGGTGCGCTAGTGTCTGATATTTTGACCGCGAGAACCTTCAGGGCGCCCTTCATTTGCCCGGCTCCAGGACAGACCTATTTTTGCCGTGTTCCTTGGCGTAATAAAGGTTGCCGTCGGCCCTGGTAATAATTAATTCCCGGTCATCGCCGTCCATATACTGCGTTACACCAAGACTTATAGTTTTATGGACGGTACCATCACAAAATGCCGCCGCCGCGAAGGTTGCGCGAATCCGTTCCGCCACCACCAGAGCGCCTTCACCATCGGTGGCCGGCAGGATTACGACAAATTCCTCCCCGCCATAGCGGCAGCCCACATCGGTCTGGCGCAGACTATCCCGTATTATTTGGCCCAACACCTCCAATACCTTGTCGCCCTCGGCGTGACCGTAGGTGTCATTATGGAGTTTGAAATTGTCTATATCCATCATAATCAGGGCCAGGGGCTGTTGGTCGTAGCGGGCGGATCTGCGCAGCTCTGCTTGCAGGGTAGTATTAAAATAGCGTTTGTTGAACAGGCCGGTAAGTTCATCCACCGTACTTAACTGCCTATACCTCTTTTCGCTCTCCCTTAAAGCCTCTTCCGCCGCCACCCGCAGGGTTATATCGGTAATATGCTCAACGATACCGATTGTCTCGCCAACCAAACCCCGCAGGGGGGTGGATATGGTACTGTAATGCACCTTTTTGCGGCCTGACAATTCCCGGCAAATACGCGATTCCACATAACCTTCCGCCCCAGGGGCACTCAGCCTGTTGATGGGGCAGTCAGGGGTGCCGCATAGGGCAGAGGGGAAGATGTCGTGGCATTTTTTGTTGACCGCGCTACCGATATCCTCCTCTAGCATGGCCAGAAAATTATCATTGTGCTTGATGATATTGTAATCAGTATCAATCACCAAGATACCGCCGGCAACTGTTTTAAAGACCTGATTTACCTCAATATAGGCCTTCTCTGATTCCATGGTGAGCTGATTCGCCCTGCTGATAGATGCCTCAAGCTGTTCGTTGACCTCCTCTAGCTCGTTTTTGATGCTTTTTATCTCGGTGTCACTTTTTTCAAGTTCGCGCAAATCCGCAGCCTGCTTTTTGGCAAATGATACCCAGGCCCGGTAAAACTTTTCTTTAAGCGGTTTCACCATATACGAATTGGCCCCGGCCTCTAGCCCTTTCTCCATCTCCTCAGGCCTGTCATTGGCCGTCAGCACCAGGATGGTCAAATATTTGCCAAGCCTGGAAGATCGTAATTTTTGGCACAGCCTGATGCCGCTCGCGGCTGGTAAATCCCAGTCAAGCACGATCAGGCGTGGAGATTCAGCCACGAAAAAGTTCCAGGCCGATTCCGCCTCCGCACATGATTTCGCTGATAATCCCAGGGATTCTGCGTTACGAGTCAATAAATCACGGGTTACCTTGTCAGTGTCAACAATAAGGATTGTTTCTTTTGGTGGGGCCATAATTGTCCAACGCCTATTATTACGAGGTATTGTTCTTTGGCGAACTACGAGGATTACAACATCCAACCATATAAATGCATTTTGCGTAAATGTCAATGACCTGCAGGCAGGACTTCACCAAAGAAATAAGCAAAAAAACGACATTGAAAGCTTACCCGATTGCATGATGATATTGCCCGGTTGAAAAAAAATAACCGCTACTATGAACAGGGCGAGTCACCGGCATATCAGCGAGACTGCCGCAATCAGGGCATCGCTTGTGCAGGGAAGTAATGCTACAGGAGAAAGACTACTTAATGCGCTGCGAAAAACAATATAGACAAGTCTATCAATAATAATGGACTCGTAAAAAGTCCGTCACAAACTTACGATGGCATCAATAATGCGATACAAAAATATCTACAAATCTTCGCAAGAAAGTAACAAGAAAAATATGCTTTGCCTGAAACAAAGAAACAGACGGGGAGGACACAATAAGTTTTTACAAAATACTTGCTCCTTCTCGTCCTTATAAAAGACAATTGGTCCATTATACGAGCGCAAGCAATAAGCATTAATTGTGCCATACCAATGGCAGGCATACAACATACAGTGTGTTTTTCCGTTTTGTCTACTTATGGGTCATTTTGCTAACTTGTAAATAGCAGTATTGTAGTATAAATCTAAAAGGTTATGATATGGTGCTTTTTGATAAGTAAAATGAGATGCGTAGGAATTTTTTGATAAATTGGGGCAATATCAGTGTTACTCGACAATAAAAAAACAGGAAAGGTTGGGGACAGGCTCAAAAAATGCCTTGCAAAAAGCTCCAGGCTTTCCATTATCTCTAGCCTTTTTTCCATTTATGGCTTTGATGCCCTGCACAAAGAACTTCGCAAGGTCGAAAGCGTGCGGCTTCTTTTATCAAAACCTCCTGTATCAGCAGACGAGACCCTGCCGCCACTATATCGGGGCTTAAGTGGAGACAGATTTGAGCGTCGATTTCAAAACAAATTAACCCAGACACAAATTGCCGGAGAGTGCGCTGCCTGGCTTTCCGAAAAAGCCGAGATAAAAGCAGTAAAAATACCTCATACCCTTAATCAGAATCTCTTTCATATTCAAAATAATGAGCAGGCAACAGCCATTCAGGGCAGTTCCTCTTTTACCACTTCCGGCCTTGGTTATTCGGAGTCAGACAACTATGCAATGAACATGTGTCTGACTGACGCCGATACCACCAGAGGCCTGTTGGAATGGTTTGATTCCATCTGGAAAAACAAAAATGCCGTCTCTGAAACAAAAGAGTCACTGCTTGACGCTCTGGAATCCATCATTAAGGATCGCTCCCCCCAATTTATCTATTTCCTGACCCTGTTCAACATCTTTAAGGAATATCTTAGCGAGCTCGATGAAGAGCGCATCATTAAAACCAAGACAGGCTTCAAAAACACCCTTGTCTGGAATAAGCTCTATAAATTTCAGAAGGACGGTGTTCTCGGCGCCATAGACAAACTGGAAAAGCACAACGGCTGTATCATTGCTGATAGTGTCGGCCTGGGTAAGACGTTTGAGGCCCTTGCAGTCATAAAATATTATGAACTTCGCAATGATCGTATCCTCGTCATTGCCCCCAAAAAACTGCGTGAAAACTGGACAATTTACACCGTCAACGATAAGCGCAACATCCTTGCCGCAGACCGTTTCAATTTTGATGTATTGAATCATACGGATATGACCAGGGTACAGGGCATGTCCGGCGAGATCAATTTGGAAACCCTGAACTGGGGAAACTACGATCTTATTGTTATTGACGAGTCCCATAACTTTCGCAACAATAATGCCAGCAAAAAGGGAATAACCCGTTACTCCCGCCTGATGAACGACATCATCCGATCCGGGGTAAAAACCAAGGTTCTGATGCTTTCAGCGACGCCTGTAAATAACAGGATGAATGATCTCAAAAATCAGGTCGCCTTTATCACTGAAGGCGTTGATCATGTGTTTGAAGATTTAGGGATCGTCAGTATTGAACATACTCTCAAAAAAGCGCAAACCAAATTCAACCAATGGCTCAGGCTTGATGACGAGAAACGAAAGGTCGAGTATCTGCTGGAGATGATGAATTTTGATTATTTTCAGCTCCTTGACACCCTCACCATTGCCCGCTCCCGCAAGCATATCGAAAAATATTACGACATCACCGAAATTGGTGAATTCCCGGAGCGCTTGAAGCCTGTCAATATCAAGGAAGATATTGACCTTCTCGGCACCTTCCCAGCTCTTCGGGAAATCAATAAAACAATCCGAAAGCTCAATCTCAGTGCCTATTCTCCCCTGAAATATATCAAAATGGAGAAACGGGAGGAGTACAGCCGCAAATACGATGTGACGGTTAAAGGCGGTTCCGTCTTCAAACAGGTTGACCGTGAACAGAGCCTTATTCATCTCATGCGGGTAAATTTGCTCAAACGCATGGAAAGTTCCATCAACTCCTTTTCTCTCACCCTGGAAAAATTGCTGGGCATGGTCAGTCATCTGCTTGAAAGAATAGAAGCGGGAGAGGACGGTGTGGCGGAAAATCTCAATATTGAGGACATTGAAATTGACTCCCCTGATTTTGAAGCCTTTCTGATAGGCAAAAAAATCAAGGTACTGCTCAAGGATATTGACCAGATCCGCTGGAAACAGGATCTCGCGGATGACCAGGTAAGGCTCTCTGAACTTCTGCATGAAGCGCAGGCGGTCACCACGCAGCGTGATGCCAAGCTCAATCGCCTCAAGAAAATAATCAAACATAAATGCGGCAATCCCATAAACGACGGCAACAGAAAAATTATTATCTTCACCGCCTTTGCCGACACGGCCGCTTACCTCTATGAGCATATTGCCTATTGGGCAACCGCCGAACTTAATCTGCATTCCGCTCTGGTTGTGGGGACAGGTGCCGACAAGACGACACTCACTGGACTTAGGAAAGATACAAATTCCATCATCACCACTTTTTCCCCGATATCCAAGGAACGAAACAAGACCGACAGTTCCCTGACGGCTGAGATAGATATTCTCATTGCCACTGACTGCATTTCAGAAGGGCAGAATCTGCAGGACTGTGACTATCTGATCAACTATGATATTCACTGGAATCCGGTGCGGATTATTCAGCGTTTTGGCCGTATTGATCGGCTGGGCTCAAAAAATAAGCTGATTCAACTGGTCAACTTCTGGCCCAATATGGAACTGGATGAATACATCAATCTGGAGGCCAGGGTCAGTGGGCGCATGGTGCTGCTCGACATTTCCGCAACCGGTGAGGAGAATGTCATTGAGTATGACGGCAAAAACCGGATGAATGATCTGGAATATCGGCGCAGGCAGCTCAAAGAGCTTCAGGAAAATGTTGTCGACCTAGAGGATATTTCAGGCGGTGTTTCCATTACCGACCTTACCCTCAATGACTTTCGCATGGATCTCGCCGCGTATATGAAAGAGCATATGGCGGAGCTTACCTTGGCCCCGCCTGCTCTTTACGCCGTAACAACTGTATCCGATGAAATGCTTGCGCCGGAACTTGAACCCGGCGCAATTTTCTGCCTGCGAAATGTTAATAAAAAACCGGCTGCGGAAACCAGTTACTCCCTTGAACCTTATTATCTTGTCTATGTCAGGGAAGACAACACCGTTAAACACAACTTCATTCATGCCAAGAAAATTCTTGATATCCTCAAAAAACAGTGCATCCGGCAAAGTATTCCCGACCAGGAGGCCGTCAAACTCTTTAACCAGAAAACCGATCATGCAAAAAATATGGATCAGTACCGTGGTATGCTGGAAACGGCTATCTACTCCATAGTGGGTAAGGAGGAGGAAAAAGGGGTTGAAAGTCTGTTCAGCCGGGGTGGTACGGTTCTCGCCAAAGATGCTTTCCAGGGCATTGAGGATTTCGAAGTGATAAGTTATCTCATCATCACCAGAGCGGCTTGATGGCCGATTTTTATGAAAAACTGGCAATACCGGATTCCTGTTACCTGGGAAAACGTGTTTTTAAAAAACTCTTTTACGAGAATACCCGGTTCAACGCCACCGATAAAAAAACATTCCGCAATGATGTAGAAACCATTGAATGGCGTTATACGTTAAAACCGGAAACCATCAATATCTCCCGCTATGAGGATGACGAGCGGGAATATTTTGAAGTTGCCGTTATTCAGGTGACGCTCAAAGAACCAAAGAGATACAGACGTATCGCTCAGATTATCCAGCGTGCCATCCCCTATCCTCTGCTTATCGTGTTCCGACACGGAGCCGCCATTGCTTTAAGTGTGGCCGCCAAACGCATTAATCGCGCTGACCGCGAAAAAATACTTACCGAAGAGCTTCAGGAGACCCATTGGCTAAACCTGGAGAATTTGCTAGATTATGAAAAAGAATTCCTGGAGAAATTTGGTATAACTAATTATTCTTACAATAACTTTTATGAGTTCTATAATGACCTGACAGATCGAATTACTACCCTGAATTGCGCGGTTCACACCGGTTGTTATTCATTAACCACGGAAGGCACCGAAACTTGCGAAAAAGCTGGGCATTATAATACATCTGAGACCGGTAACCGGCTGAAGAGGCTGCAGGAGCTTGAAAGATTGCAGCAGGAAAAAGCAGAACTTCGCAATAGATTGAAAAAAGAAAAAAACATGGGCACTCAGGTGGAGTTGAATACCCAGGTAAAAAAAATCTCGGATCAAATTAAATCCATCACGAGCCAACTGTGAAAATATGAAAACAACACCCGAAATAACGCTTGAAGAATTAGAAGTCATAATGGCTTCGAAAGAGGGGGAAAAACTCGAGTTCAAAGAAGCAAAGAGTACATATGTTTTTGAAAAACTTGTACAATATTGTGCGGCACTGGCCAATGAAGGCGGTGGGAAAATTCTTTTGGGAATTACGGATAAACGCCCTCGAACCGTTGTTGGTTCTCAGGCCTTCAAACAGCCGGAAAGAACGCGGGCAGGGTTAATCGAGCGATTACATCTCAATATCGATTTCAGCCTGCTTAGTCATCCTTCCGGCCGGGTTTTGATCTTCCATGTTCCCACCCATCCAATCGGCAATCCCATTAAACACAAAGGAATCTACTGGCAGCGACAAGGTGACAGCCTGATAGCAATGGCTGAAGACCGGCTGCGTTGTATTTTTGCAGAGGCGGGGCATGATTTTTCAGCGGACATTTGTGTGGAACGTTCCGGTCAGGGTATGAACCTGATGTATGAACTCTGTATTCAGGAAAGTAAATCAACCCCTGATTTTTCCGGTTCTGATCAGT